>DAIEQP010000021.1 GCA_027347805.1 Ignavibacteria bacterium
TCCTGCGCTCGGATTTGTTGCCGATAAAGAATTTGTCACAGATACATCGGGTTATGGATTTATGGAAGGAACCAAAGGTGGTCCCTTCAACTGGCAGATTCTAAATACAGAAGATGATATTATTTATCAATCAGAAATAAATGGAATGGCAAAATATATTGTGCGCCTGCCGAACGGGATTTATCGGGTAAAACTATTATTCGCCGAAAATTATTTTACGCAATCCAATAAAAGAATTTTTGATGTTTATTTGCAGGGTAATCAAGTTATAAGTGCATTAGATATATTCAAAGAAGCTGGTGCTAAATCTGCTTTGATTAAGACAATTGAAAATGTAGTTGTAAAAGATTTTATGCTCGATGTTCATTTTGCTGCACTTCTTGAAAGACCTTTGCTTAATGGAATTGTGATTGAACAAATTTCTACTGGAATTGAAAGTCATTCATATTTACCGAGTAAAATTCATCTCGATCAAAATTATCCTAATCCGTTTAATCCGGATACAGTAATTCGATACAATATTGCCGAAACAAGTTTCACATCATTAAAGGTTTATAATCTTCTTGGTAAAGAAATTGCAACTTTAGTTAATGAAATTAAATTGCCGGGGAATTATAGTTCTCAATTCTCAATTCTTAACCAGTCTGCAGGCGGGCAAAGTACTCAATTACCCAGCGGTATTTACTTCTACAAGTTAGTTGCTGGTAATTATACTGAAACAAAAAAAATGCTTTTAATGAAATAAAAAATTATTTATAAACTGTAACTATAAGGTGACTCGATGAAAAAAATATTCTTTTTGTTGTTAACTGTTACAATAATTCAATTTGCCCAGAAAAAAACTTTTGAACAGCGTGCTGATTCAGTTCTTGCATTGATGAATCTTGAAGAAAAGGTTGGCCAGCTTATCCAATACAGTGATGGTTATGCAACCGGAGGTTCAACAGTTGGTCCCAAAGAAAATATGGAAGAACTAACAAGAAAGGGCGGAGTTGGATCTTTTTTCAATGTAATAGGTGTGAAGGCAATTAAAAAGTTGCAGAAAGTTGCGGTTGAAGAATCTCGTTTAAAAATTCCATTGATATTTGGTCTGGATGTAATTCATGGTTATCGAGCAATATTCCCGGTTCCTCTTGCAGAAGCAAGTTCATGGAACCCTTCTTTAGTTGAAAAATCAGCAAGATGGCAGGCAATAGAAGCCGCATCAGCTGGATTGCAATGGACATTTAACCCGATGGTTGATATTGCCCGAGATCCTCGATGGGGAAGAATTATGGAAGGTAGCGGGGAAGATCCGTATCTCGGTTCTCAAATGAGTGCTGCGAGAGTTCGCGGGTATCAAGGAAAGGATTTATCGGCTAACACAAATATTCTTGCATGCGTAAAACATTATGCTGCTTACGGCGGTGCTGAAGGAGGAAGAGATTACAATACTGTTGATCTTTCAGAAAGAAACTTCCGCGATTATTATTTACCTCCATACAAAGCTGCCGTTGATGCTGGTGTCGGTTCATTGATGGCATCGTTTAATGAAATCGGCGGTGTGCCTTCTTCTGCAAGTAAATTTTTGATGACACAAATTTTGAGAAATGAATGGAAGAGCGATGCATTTGTAGTTAGCGACTGGAATTCAATCGGTGAATTAATTCCTCATGGAGTTGCTAAAAATTTGAAACAAGCAGCTGAACTTGGAATTAATGCAACAGTCGATATGGATATGCAGGCAAGCGCATATTATATGCATCTGGCGGAATTGGTTAAGGAGGGAAAAGTAAATATTAAATTGGTTGATGATGCAGTTCGCAGAGTGCTTATCGCGAAATTTAAACTTGGTTTGTTTGATTCTCCTTATAAATATCTGGATGAAGAAAGAGAAAAGAAAAATGTAATGAGCAAAGATATTGTTAATGTTACAAAAGAAGTTGCACTTGAAACATTGGTGCTGCTGAAAAATGAAAAGAATGTTTTACCGTTGAAAAAAGATATTAAAAAATTGGCTGTGATTGGTGAACTGGCAAATTCGAATGATGATGTTCTTGGCGGCTGGGCTGCTCAGGGAAGAAAAGAAGATGGCGTTTCAATTTTAGAAGGCATAAAAAATAAAATTGGAATGAACACAAAAATAAATTTTGTTGAAGGTTGCAAAGTTCTTGGTGAAGATAAAAGCGGATTTGAAAAAGCAGTTGAAGCAGTAGAAAATGCGGATGCGGCAATTGTAGTTATAGGCGAAAATAGAAGCATGACTGGCGAAGCCAGTTCACGTGCATCAATTGACATACCGGGTGTTCAGGAAGAACTTGCGATTCAATTAATTAAAACAGGCAAACCGGTTGTAATCGTTTTGATGAATGGCCGCCCCCTCTCTTTCCCGAATCTGCAAAAAAATGCATCTGCAATTTTGGAAACATGGTTCGCAGGAATTCAGGCGGGTAATGCAGTGGCAGATGTTTTGTTCGGTGACTTCAATCCAAATGGAAAACTTCCAGTAACTTTTCCGCGCAGCGTAGGACAAGTACCTATCTATTATAATCATAAAAATACAGGCAGGCCGCATAACCCCGGAGACCATTATACATCTTATTATATGGATTTTGATAACACTCCTTTGTACCCATTCGGTTATGGGTTGAGTTACACAACTTTTGAATACAGCGCTCCTGTTTTAAGCAAAACACAAATAAAGAAAGATGAATCACTTAAGATTAGTTTCAGTGTGAAAAATACTGGTTCGGTTGAAGGATCTGAAGTTGCTCAACTTTACATAAGAGATTTAGTTGGAAGTGTAACTCGACCAGTAAAAGAACTTAAAGACTTTGCAAAAATTTCATTAAAACCCGGTGAATTAAAAAATATTGAATTCACAATAACACCTGAAAAATTAAAATTCTACGATATCAACATGAATTATATAGTCGAACCTGGAGACTTTAAAGTTTTTGTAGGAACCAATTCAGTTGATGTTAAAGAAGCTAGATTTTCAGTAGTTGAGTAATTATTATTTATGTAATTGAATGGTGATAATATGAAGTGGCTGGTAAAAAGTTTTTGTTTGTTTCTGATTCCGACTTTATTGCTGTCGCAGCAGAATAAGTTTGTTCAATGCAAAGGAAAAATCTTTGTTGAACCAAACGGTAAAGAAATATTACTTAAAGGAATCAATCTTGGCAACTGGCTGAACCCTGAAGGATATATGTTTCATCTCAAAGATGTTAATTCATTCCGGTTGGTTGATAATGTGATTAAAGAATTAATCGGAAGTGATGAAGCGGGAAATTTCTGGCGATCTTTTAGAGATAATTATATAACACAGGAAGATATTCATTTCATAAAGAATACTGACGCCAATCATATTCGTGTCCCGTTCAATTTCAAATTGTTTCTTGTAGAAGATCACCCGGAAATTTTTCTAGAAGAAGGATTTAAACGACTTGATGATGTAATAAATTGGTGCCGCAAGGAAAATTTATATGTTGTTCTTGATTTGCATGCGGCACCCGGCGGTCAGACCGGAGATAATATCGATGACAGCTGGGGTTACCCTTACTTATTCGAAAATGCAGATGCGCAGAAAACTACAATTGAGCTTTGGAAAAAAATTGCAAAGCGCTATAAGAATGAAACTATTGTAATCGGTTATGATTTACTAAATGAACCGATACCTCATTTTTATGAAAACAAGGAAGATCTGAATAAACTGCTTGAACCATTCTATATGAAATTGACTGCTGCCATCAGAACAATTGATAAAAACCATATTGTTTTTCTGGGGGGCGCTCAATGGAATACAAATTTTAAAATGTTTAATCCTCCGTTTGATAAAAATCTCGCCTACACTTTTCATCGTTACTGGATGCCTCCGGAACAAAAAGAGATTCAGGACATAATCGATCTGCGGGAGAAATTTAATTCTCCAATCTGGCTTGGAGAAAGCGGTGAAAACAAAAATGAATGGATAGAATCATTCAGGTCTTTGCTGGAAGAGAATAATATCGGCTGGTGCTTTTGGCCATATAAAAAAATGGATTCCAACAGCTGTTTCGTTTCATTTGCCAAAACAAAGGAGTGGGATGAAATTATTAATTATGCTGAAACGCCGAGAAAGAATTTTGAGGATTTAAGGAAAAGAAAACCCGCAGCGGAAACTGTTAAAAAGGCACTCGCCGATTTGATTGAGAATATAAAATTCAAAAACAATAAAGTGAACACTGAGTATATTAAAGCACTTGGGCTGAATAATACTATGCAAAGGTAAGTTTAATGTTTTTAAGAAAATCGATTGTGAATAAAAGTGAGGAGACTATGAAAGAATATATTTCAAAAACAATTTTTGTTTTACTTTTATTATCGACTCTGAATTATTCTCAATCTATTTATAAACCGCACTGGAAAAATAAATTTGAATTGTCACCTTCTCAAAAAACATTTCTTGATACTCTGCAGCACCGAACATTTCGATATTTTCTTGATGAAATAAATCCTGAAAATGGTTTGGTAAAAGACCGATCTACAGATTCATCACCTGCAACAATTGCGGCTGTTGGCTTTGCAGTTCCTGTCTGGGCAATTGGTGCTGAAAAAGGTTGGATTTCAAGAGAATATGCAGCTAAACTAACTCTCAACATGCTGAAGTTTTTTATTAACTCGGAACAGAGTGATGAAAAATTTGCGACAGGGAGAATTGGTTTTTATTACCATTTCCTTGATATGAAAACCGGTAAACGATTTTGGAATTGCGAACTATCATCAATTGACAGCGGATTGCTTTTTTGCGGGATGATTTTTGCGAGAAATTATTTTACAAAGAATAACGAAGTTGAAAATCAAATTAGAAATCTTGCTGGCCGGCTATTGGACAGAGCCGATTGGAAACCATGGGTGATGTCTGAAGACACCAAGTTTCCAAATCAAATATGTATGGGCTGGGAAGAAAAAGGATTTCATAAAACCGGATGGTTTGGATATACAGAATCACTGTTTCTTTATGTGATCGCTTCAGGTATGAATTTACCAAATCCAGACAAAGCATTTTCTTCATTCCAAAATACTTATAGATGGAGAGAGCCTTTCAAAAAAGAATTTGCACATGTTGTGTTCCCTCCATTGTTTGCGCATCAGTATTCGTTTCTATGGTTAAATCCATTCGGGCTAAAAGATTCTTTTATGATAAAGAAAGGAATTGACTTCGCTGAAAACTCGAGACGCGCAACTTATGTTAATCGTGAATACTCAATAGTAAATCCTAAAAAATGGGCTGGATATGATTCACTTTGCTGGGGATTAACAGCATGCGATGGCCCTGGCGATAAATATAATTTCGATGGTAAAAAATTTGATGGTTATTCGGCACGCGGTTCTGCCGGACTCGATTCAACCGAGAATGATGATGGCACGTTGGCGCCAACTGCTCCGGGAGCTTCAATTCCATTTGCACCTGAAATATGTATCCCGACTTTAATGAACATTTCAAATAAGTACAAAAACATCTGGGGCAAACATGGAATGATGGATTCATTTAATCCTACTTTGAATTGGGTTGACTCGGATGATCTTGGATTGGACCAGGGACCGATTGTTTTGATGATCGAAAATTATTACAATGGATTTGTCTGGAAATATTTCATGAAGGATGAAATTGTTGTTAAAGGTCTTACAAAATTGGGCTTTGAATACAAAAAATGATTTATAAAAAAACAAAAACAGTTTTGACTGCTTGTGTTTTAGCTGCCTCAAAATTGCTATCACAAGATATAACTCCTCCGGCAGTTCCAACAGGTATAAAATCAATTTCTTATGAATTGCACGCGGATGTTTTCTGGCAGCAGAATAGCGAAGCAGATTTAGCCGGATATAAAGTTTATCGACTAAACGGAAGTAATTATGAACTAGCTGCAACTGTAAAGAAATCCCGTTCTTTCTATTGGGAATGGATTGGTTCGCCGGGTGTTCAAAAAAAATACAAGATTTCTGCAATAGATTTAACAGGCAATGAATCTCAGCTCAGCAGCGAAGTAATTGTTCAGACACATCAGATGAGCGATGATGAATTTCTTGATATGACTCAGCGTGCAGCCTTCAGATATTTCTGGGATTGGGGCGATCCGAATTCAGGACTTGCAAGAGAACGATGGCAGCCGAATGAAGTTGATATAACTAATACTATTGGCGGCGGTGGTTTTGGAGTAATGTCAATTCTGGTTGGAATCGAAAGAGGATTCATAACACGCGAACAGGGTGTTCAGAGAATTATAAAGATTACAGATTTCCTCTTGAATAAAGCAAACCGGTTTCATGGTGTGTTTCCTCATTGGATTGATGGATCGAATGGCAAAGTAATAAAATTTGGTGTGCAGGATGGAGGAGATTTAGTTGAAACTGCATTTATGATAGAAGGACTTTTAACTGCGCGTCAATATTTTAATAAACAAACAACAGATGAATCAACTATTCGCGATAGAATTAATTCTATCTGGCAGGATGTGGACTGGGATTATTATAGAAATGGATCAACAGGATTGTATTGGAATTGGTCTCCAACAATGGGATTTAATTTCAGTGATACATTTATTTTCCATGGATGGAATGAAACGCTAATTGCATATATACTTTCAATCATTTCTCCAACGAAGGCAGTTACAATTCCCGCGCTTTCATTTTACAGATCAGGATGGGGAAACGGTGATAAAATTGTAAGCACAAAAACATATTATGGATTTCCACTTTCTGTTGGAACGAATTACGGAGGTCCATTATTCTTCACACATTATTCCTTTTTGGGATTTGATCCGCGTAATAAACGTGATTGGTATGCAAATTATTTTGATCATAACAAAAACCAGACGCTTATAAACCGTGCTTATTGTATTGATAATCCTAAAAAGTTTTCCGGTTACAATGAAAATTGCTGGGGCTTAACAGCAAGCTATTCAATTCCACCAACCGGATACTTGGCACATGAGCCGGGTAATGATAATGGAACAATTGCGCCAACCGCAGCATTATCAGCTATGCCGTATACACCAAGTGAATCTATTGCAGCTTTAAAATATTTTTACAGAACATATGGCGGAAATCTTTGGGGTGATTTTGGTTTTAAAGACGCATTCAATATCAGCAAACTCTGGTTCAGCGACGGCTATCTCGCAATTGATCAGGGACCAATTGTCTGCATGATAGAAAATTACCGATCGTTATTATTATGGAAATATTTCATGACTGCCCCGGAATTGAAACCTATATTTGATTTCACAAGCGGAAAAGGATTGTTTTTCCTCGATGGTACCGATGTTAAGTCAGAAGAAAATATTCCAAAAGAATTTGTGCTAGGCAATAATTACCCTAATCCTTTTAACCCCAGCACAACAATAGAATATAAGATTTCTACTCCATCCAAAGTCACAATAAAAATATTTAATTCATTAGGAAAAGAAATTTCAACATTGATTGATGAGTTTAAGCAGCCTGGAACTTACGCAGTAAAATTTCAAGGTTCTGATAATTCATTGCCAAGCGGAGTTTATTTTTATCAAATGAGAACTGGAAATTATTGTTCAACAAAAAAAATGATGCTAATAAAATAATTTACAATTTATAAAGAGAAAAGAATGATGAAAAGGATTCTGTGTATAACTTCAATTGTGACGTTAATAATTATTGCTTCAGTAAATATCATTACAGCTCAGAAAAAAGATGAAATAAGTTCGGTTACAGTTTATACAACTGCTTCGAATACAGAATATAGATTGTCTAAAACCGGCGAGTTCAATTTCAATAAATCAGTTCAGCCGCTTGAATCCGAGATATCCGTCTTTGTAAATACAACTAAAGAATTTCAAAAGTTTTTAGGAATCGGCGGTGCAATTACAGACGCATCTGCAGAAGTGTTTGCAAAACTTCCCTTTGATAAACAAAAAGAGTTTTTAACAGCTTATTATGATAAAGAAAATGGAATTGGATATTCATTAATTAGAACTAATATTCATAGCTGCGATTTCAGCAGCAGCAGTTATACTTATATTCAAGAAGGTGATAAGGAATTAAAAACATTCTCGATCGACCATGATAAACAGTTTAGAATTCCTCTGATAAAAAATGCAATTGAAAAAGCTGGTAAGGGAATTTTGCTGTTTGTAAGTCCTTGGAGTCCTCCCGCTTTTATGAAAAGCAATAACAGCATGCTTCAAGGAGGAAAACTCCTGCCTGAGTTTTACCAATCATGGGCAAATTATTTTGTAAAGTTTATAAAAGCCTATGAGGCAGAAGGAATTCCTATCTGGGGTTTGACAGTTCAAAATGAGCCGATGGCAAAGCAGAGGTGGGAATCATGCATCTTTACTTCTGAAGAAGAAAGAGATTTTCTTAAAAAGTTTTTAGGACCAACTCTCGCAAAAAATAAATTATCTTCCAAGAAAATAATTGTATGGGATCATAACCGTGACTTAATTAATCAGCGTGTAAATACAATTCTTGGCGATTCTGAAGCTGCGAAATATGTTTGGGGAATTGGTTTCCACTGGTATGAACCATGGTCAGGCGGACAGCCGATGTATGTAAATGTTGCCAATGTTAATCAAAGTTATCCATCTAAAAATTTAATTTTTACCGAAGGTTGCGTTGAAAAATATGATTCGGCAAAATTGAATTACTGGCCAAACGCCGAGAGATATGGCATTTCGATGATAAATGATTTTAATAACGGAACAGTCGGCTGGACTGACTGGAATATTTTGCTGGATGAGACCGGTGGACCAAATCATAAAAATAATTTATGTTTTTCTCCAATTCATGCCAACACAAAAACAGGTGAATTAATTTATACACCATCTTATTTCTACATCGGACATTTTTCCAAATTTATCAAACCGGGTGCAAAAAGAATAAGTTCATCAGCAAGCAGAAGCCAGCTTCTAACAACTTCATTCAAAAACAATGATGGAAAAATTGCAACAGTTGTTATGAATTTAAGCGACGAAAAAATTAAATATAAACTTTACGTTAATATGCAGTCAGCTGAGTTGGAAATTTTGCCTCATGCCATTGAAACGTTGATATATTAAAAGAGATTCTGATGAATAAAAAAGAAAAAACCGGAATGATTTTTATAAATAGTTTACTTTTCATTCTTACAATCTCATGCAGCAAAGGGCCCACCGATCAAGATTCAGTGAATAGTTCCACGGTAGAATATTGGCTGACTAATGCAGATAAATCTGCACTCTTCCAAAAGCAAGCGGGAACTTCAAATGTGAATTCATCCGGTACTCCTTTGTCAATTGAGGTAGACGAAACACAAAAGATGCAGACAATAGATGGATTTGGTTGTGCGTTAACAGGTGGAAGTGCAACATTAATAAATAAAATGAGCGGCACAAATAAAGATGCTCTGTTAAAAGAATTGTTTTTAATTGATGGAAACAATATCGGTATAAGTTATTTGCGAATAAGTATTGGCGCATCTGACTTGAGCGATCATGTATTTTCATATGATGATTTGCCCGCAGGGCAAACTGATACGAGCATGGCGAAATTCAATCTTGATGCTGAGCAGACTGATTTAATTCCAGTTTTAAAACAAATAATTGCAATTAATCCCGATATAAAAATTCTTGGCTCACCATGGTCTGCACCTACCTGGATGAAAACAAATAACTCTTCAATCGGTGGAAGTTTGAAACCACAGTATTATGCTGCTTATGCAAAATATTTTGTAAAATATATTCAGGGAATGAAATCAAACGGAATTAAGGTTGACGCGATTACAATTCAGAATGAACCGCTTTATGGAGGAAATAATCCGAGCATGCTGATGTCTGCTGTTGAACAAGCAGAGTTTATCAAAAATTATTTAGGACCAGCTTTTAAATCAAATAATATTGATACCAAAATTATTGTTTATGATCATAATGCTGATAGAACCGATTATCCAATTACAGTAATGAATGATGCAGATGCAAAAAAATATGTTAATGGCTCAGCATTTCATTTGTACGGCGGCAGTATCGATGATTTATCCAAAGTTCACAATGCTCATCCAGATAAAGATATTTATTTTACTGAACAATGGATTGGCGCACCCGGCAATTTTAGCGGCGATCTTTCATGGCATGTTAAGACATTGCTGGTTGGCGGTACAAGAAATTGGTGCAAAAATATTTTAGAATGGAATCTTGCATCAGATCCGAATCTTCAGCCGCACACTCAGGGCGGATGTACCGAATGTCTTGGTGCTGTAACTCTTAATGGAAACATAATAACACGTAATCCTGCTTATTATATAATTGCACATGCTTCAAAATTTGTAAGACCCGGTTCTGTAAGAATAGCATCTACAGCTTCTTCAATTTTGCCGAATGTAGCTTTTAAAACTCCAGACGGAAGAAAAGTTTTGATAGTTCTAAATGACAGTTCATCATTCCAGACGTTAAAAATTTCAGCCGGCGACAAATCTTTTTCATACTATTTAAAAGCTGGTTCGGTGTGCACTTTTGTCTGGTAAAAAAATGGCTGAGAAGTAAATATACTTTTGTAAACCAGAGTTATTTTTTGGCCAAGTAAAAATCGGTTCTTAAAATTCCCATTACATAAAAATCTACATAACGATTATTGTGATACATTGCCTGACGCAGTGTTCCTTCAATCTGATAACCGCATCTTTTATAAATTTCTGTTGCCTTCGGGTTTTCAACGGAAACATGAAGCTGGATTCTGTTCAGGTTGAGTATTTCAAAACCATAACTAACCATTAATTCTGTAGCTTCTGTTCCAAAACCGCTATTCCATTTAGTTGTATCATAAATCGATAAAAAGAAAACCGCGGCTCTGCTTACATAATCCACACGATAAAATGCCGTGATTCCGACAGCTTTATTTGATTGCAATTCGCATATTGTGAAAAGAATAGTATTCGGGTTGGATGATTCCTTTTTGTATTCATCCAGCAGTTCATGCTTTGTCTTGGGACGGAATGTAAATAAAGTTTCTCTTACAGTTGAATCATTCAGTCCGTCAAATAATAAATCTACGTCTTCCTCAGCAAACGGACGCAGATAAATCTTTTTTCCAGTAATAAATTTGCTCATTGCTCATCCCGCATTGTTTGTTTATACTATTCAGAAACGTAGTTTATATTGAACTTGGAAAGATCGGGTAAATGATTTTTTGTTCGATTCAATTCATAATTATAAACGGCTCTGCCCAGATTGGCTAGAAATGGTAAGCCAATTTGATTGTATTCGTATTTGTTATCGTTAAAAATTCCATCTTTATTAACTAGAATAGTAGCTGATAACATAAATTCGATTTTGTTTTTAAAATCGATTATGTAGGCAATATCGGTCAAATATCCGTATGCCAAACCAACTTTATCAAAACTTCTAATATTGCCTTGAGCTTTCTTGTGAGAATCGCCGAATAAAAAATATTTAACATATCCGTCAAAGTGAGAAGTATCGTAACCGGGATACTTGCTTTCTCTAGGAAACATTGACATGTATTTGTAGAGAAATTTATAATCATCAGAGGTTAAATTAAATCGCATTTTGGCCGGAACAGCTTCAGGGAAAATAATTGCTTTAAGCAAATCCGTAAGTGTTTCGAGAGAGATATAATTCTTTTGACTGAAATCGAACGGTTTATTTACTAAACTGTCTTTTGCGTTAAGATATCCGATACCTTTCTGAAGTTTGTTTAGTGCTGTCGGATATTCTTCAGTGTTGATAAGAGAAGGCTGATGATATATGATTTTTTCTCCCGAATAAAAATCGACAGTATTTGTTCTGCTGTTTTCTTCTGCGCTCAAACCTGATACAAAACGGTGAACAATTTTGACATCCTTGTAACCTTTATTGTGAAGCGTTTTGTTTATTCCTTTCTGCCCGAGAAATTCATATAAGTAATTATAGGAATCATTATCACTTACGAGAAACAATTTTTTTATCAAATGTGCGATTGATGGAATGCCGGTAACAGAAGATGTGTCTGCAAATAAACATGATTGTTTAACTACATTGCTGTCTATCCTAATGGGAGTGAATTTATTTAGTCCTGCTATTTTTAAGCTATTTAATTTTTCAAGCGCTAGAATTGCCAACGGAAGTTTTACTGTGCTTGCCGGATAAAAATAGTTTTTGGGATTTACATTGTATTTATGTGTCGTAAGCTTTGGAAAGTTATTTTTATCGCGATTAATCTGAGTGTAAATGATCTGAACTTCGAAACTGTCCGGATTTTCAATAACATGCCCGAACTTATCCTTGTTTTCATTAAGGATTTTTTCAAGTGGATTTACCTGAGCAATTGAAACGACTGTTGAAAATAAAATTAAAAGTACGATGCGCAATATTATTTTATTCATGACCGGAATATGAGAATTAACAATTAAAAATTATTTATTGCTTTCCGAACAAAACCGTCAACTAATTCCAACCTTCTTTGCGATTCCTCATAATCAACATCGGCGAGAATCATTACAAGGGCAGATTTAACGTGTCCCTTTGCTTTTTTCAGATATAAAGCAGCTGTATCGTAATCGACTCCCGTAATTATCATAACAATTTTTTTTGCGCGCTCTTCTAGTTTTTTATTTGTCATCTGCAGGTCAATCATCATGTTCTCATATACTTTGCCAAGTCTTATCATTGATGCTGTTGTTAACATATTTAAAACCAACTTTTGCGCAGTTCCACTTTTCATTCTTGTTGATCCCATAATTACTTCAGGGCCAACTTCAACGCAGATGGCAACATCAACATTTTCAATATTAAATGTATTGCGTGGAGTGCATGTTACATATAATGTTTTTGCGCCAAGTTCGTGAGCTTTTTTTATCGCGCCAATAACGTAGGGTGTTCTTCTGCTTGCAGCAATTCCGCATACAACATCCTTATCTGTTACTTTTGCCAGCGTAATATCCTTTGCCCCATTTTCCTCTTTATCCTCTGCTCCTTCCTGCGCCCTGAACATAGCTTCTTTTCCACCTGCAATGTACCCTTCAATTAAACCGAAAGGAGTGCCAAATGTAGGAGGGCATTCGGAAGCATCTACAACACCCAATCTGCCGCTAGTACCAGCGCCAAAATATAATAATCTACCACCCTTCTTAAGTGCATGAACAATAATTTCTACAGCTTGTTCAATCCATTGAAGCTGGGCTTCAACAGCAAGTGCAACTTTTTTATCTTCATTGTTGATTATTTTAAGAATCCCTGCAACACTTTCAGCATCAATTTCCATCGAGTTGGGGTTTCTCTGCTCGGTTGATAATGCGCTTATTTCTTCAAAAAGTTTTTTCGTATCACTCATTAATTATCTCCAGACGGATAATTAAAATATCGTTATAAAAAGAGTCCAAAAGCAATAGAGTATTCAAATTCAGCAATATTTTGAAATCCAATTTTTTCATAAAAAAGAATGGCGGGAGAATTTCGTTTCCCAACTTCAAGGTGAAGTCCAGTAACATTCAGTTCTTTTAATTTTTTTATGAAAAGCTCAACCATTTGTTTACCCATTCCTTTTCCCTGTCCAGCAGGCAGAATGTCGATATGCAGATGTGCAGGATATGCGAGCAATTCTTTCCTGGGCTTATGTCCTTTGTGTATTAATCGGATTATCCGTGCATCGGGAGAGGAATCGTTATCATTTGGCAGTGGATATTTTTCCCTAAGAGATTTGAACCAGTTTTTTTCAGTAACCTCATAAAAATTTGTGGAACTGGTTGTTCCGATTATATAACCGATTGGCAAATCATCAGACGCTAAAATTAATGTCAGCTCAGGATGAAAAACCGCGTATGGAGCCGAATAAAAATGCCCAAGTAAAAGAGGATCGCGGTAAATATTTGTCGCATCTTTTCCACTATCACCGGTTTTGAGGCATATTTCATACAAGTGCGGTAAATCAGTTGATTTGTAGTTTCGAATTTGTAAGTCCATTGCGATCTGAAAATTATAAGGTAGAATTATTGCAAGCCAAATTAAGGTCTGTTAAAAAAAAATAACCACCCGAGTGTGTAGTTAATTTTTTTTCTGAAATATGGATTTTATTGATGGAAATTCATCAAAATTAACTTTCTGGTAAATTCATATTTCAAACACGGATTTTTCCTGATAAATTATACCATTCAAATAATTTTATTGGAGTTGACATGAGGAAAGTTGCTTTCCTTCTTTTTTTGTTACCATATATTCTTATTGCACAAAATGTCGTTGTTGTTGAAGATAAACCTGTGACGGATCTTAAAGAAGGCGCATTTTATTTTCCTGTAGCTTGCCCGGATGGTTCCGGTATAATTTTTTCGTCTGTAAATGGAACCGGATTATGGTTTAAAAATATTTCTACAGGCAAAATCACCAAAATTACAAATGCAGCCGGCGCCGGTTTTGAACCCGTATTCAATAGCAACGGGAGCGCGATTTATTTTAGAGAAAATAAATTTCTAAATGGAAAAATGAGTTCTTCTCTTAAAACTTACCAGGTGAGCTCAAGAAAAATAAATGTTGTCGCTGATGGAATTCGTGATTTGAAAATATGTAAATCCTTCGATGAGAAAGTGAACAGCTACATCAAAGGAAATGAATATGTTCAGTTAAATCAGGATATGGGTGCTTTGAAAAAAACAACCGCACAGGAAATTTCTGTTTATGCAGACAACACTAAGATTGTTCTCATCGAAAATGGAATTAAACGCAGTATTGATCCAATTGGAAATTCAAATTACATCTGGACATCAATCTCTCCGGATAACACAAAACTACTTTTTACATGTCTTGGTAAAGGAACCTTTATCTCAACACTTGATGGAAAAATTATAAAGCAAGTTGGTTATGCAAATTATCCCGCCTGGTCTGCCGACGGCAATTGGGTTCTCTTTATGAAAGACATTGACGACGGAGTAAAACTGATTTCATCGGATATTTTTATTGCTAACATAAACACAGGTAAATATTATAATCTCACTCAGCAGCAGAATAATATTTCAATTTATCCAAAGTGGGGCACTAATAACACAACAATTTTCTATAATACGGATGAAGGGCAAATTCGTAAAATTACTTTAAAGTATGAATAGGTTGATGATTATGAAGAAAAATTTGTTAATAATATTTCTATTTATTCTTGCAGCAGCAGTTAATACTTTTTCACAATCATTAGCTGGATATAAAATTTGTATTAACCCGGGCCATGGCGGCCATGATTCGGATGACAGGTTTATTCCTGATACAGGATTTTGGGAGTCTGAAGGAAATTTGGCAAAAGGGCTTTACTTAAAAACAATGCTTGAAAATTTAGGAGCTACAGTTTTTATTACAAGAACTGCAAACAATACTTCCGATGATCTTCCATTATCACAAATTGTTGCATTTGCAAATTCTAATAATGTTGATTACTTCCATTCCATTCACAGTAACGCAACCGGAACTTCAACCAAATCAAATTATACATTGATACTTTTCCAGGGAAAAACAACTGTTCCCACTTATCCTGGTTCGCTTACAATGGCAAATATATTAGTTGATAATATCAACAAAACTGATAGGACAACAAGTAAAATGGTTGCCGGCGATTTTGATTTCTACGGAACAGGTCAGGCATATCTTGGTGTATTTAAAGGATTAGGAATGCCGGGCACTTTATCTGAAGGATCTTTTCACGATTACATTCCTGAAAGCTGGCGCTTGAAGAATGAAAATTATCTGAAGCATGAAGCTTGGGGGATTGCTAGATCATTTTTGCAGTACTTCAAAGGAGGCACATTCAAAGAAGGAATTATTGCCGGCATTGTAAGAGATCTGCTAGAATTTGTTCCTTCATCTTACAGTCCCATTACTTCAAAAGGTGATAATTACAAACCTATCAATAATATAAAAGTTAAACTGGAACCGGGCAGCAGAATTTGTACAGGTGATAATTATAATAATGGTTATTACTTTTTTGATGGTGTTACACCGGGAAATTATAAACTCATATTTGAAGTTGATAAAATGAAACCGGATACTGTAAGCATTGCTGTAAACGCAAATGAATCTGTATTTAGCGACAGGCTGCTCACACTTAATCCAATTCTCGATCCACCCAAAATATTAAGTTATTCACCGGCAGATAGCATAAACGAAGTAAGCAACATATCTCCAATTGATGTAACGTTTGATATTAGAATGAATCCTACGGAAACTCAAAACGCTTTTTCAATTACGCCGGCTGTCAACGGTACTTTTAAATGGGATTCAGAATACAAAAAAATGACATTTACACCTTCGGGCAGTTATCAGCCGGGAGGAAAATATTCAGTTAAAATATCGACAGCCGCAAAAACGCACTTTGGAATTAATTTGCCTCTGGCAAAAACTTTCCGTTTTGCTACAAGATCGAAATTAAATCTTGTTTCCATTTATCCGAAATCAGGAGATCAGAATATTTCTACAACTGTTATGCTTAGAATAGCATTTGATAATGGATTAAATGGAACAACTCTTTCACAAAAAATTTCTTTTACTGACAGCTTGGGTAATGCAGTAGGTGTTACAGTTAATCAGGCTAAATATTCAATTGGTATAATAGAGTTTGAACCTAAAACGCCATTGAACAATAATTCTCTTTACAAACTTACAGTGAGAGAAGGAATTGGCGATATGGAACAAGTATTCTTTCAGCAAACAGTAAATATAGAATTCAGAACTGAAAAGAGATTAACATATACCGGAAATATTCTTGAAAATTTTGAATCAACAAGCAGCTGGTTGTTGCCATCTAGTTCATCCTTCACAAAGGGAATAGATGTTAATCAAACTACTTTTTCGATATTGAATACAAAGCCGGTAACTGGGAGTTATTCAGGAAGACTTGAATACACGTTTACAGGTAAAGATGGTGTCGTTGATATTGCGCTGGCTAAACCTGTTCTGCTTGGAGAAAGTTCGGCCTCAGAATTTGGTATGTGGGTTTTCGGCGACGCTAGTAAAAATATTCTTGAATATAGATTTTCAAGAACAAGTTCATCCGATGTGAAAGTGCAGATTGATTCGCTTAACTGGACCGGCTGGAGATTCAAAAAAATTAGTTTAAATAATTTACCTGGAACCGGAACAATACAATTTAAAAGTATAACGGTAACACAAAACGCAAAAGGAAATTTGAGCGGAAGAATTTATTTTGATGATTGCACTTCGAATGTTGTGACTGATGTGAAATCAAAAAACGGAATGCCTGCTAAATTTAACCTGGAGCAGAATTATCCCAACCCGTTTAATCCAAGCACAGTTATCAAATTCCAGGTGCCTGCATTTTCACATGTTACTCTTAAAGTTTTTGATGTCCTTGGAAGAGATATAAGTACTCTGATGGATGAATTTAAAGAACAGGGAACTTATCAAATACAGCTGTCTGCCAAAGATTTGAACCTGACAAGCGGAATTTATTTTTATCGTTTACAGGCAGGCAGTTTTGTAGCTACCAAAAAAATGATGCTCGTAAAATAAAGTGATAGAAAAGGGAAATGGAGTAAAAAGTAATGGCAAAGTCTAAACAAAAAAAAGAATCGAAAAACACTTCCCAGCTTAAATCGAAAGTTGAACAATATTATCTGGCGCTTTCAGGGAAAGAATTAATTTATAAACCGGTCGAAAAAATTCCTGTAATTCAGGTTGACAGTTTTCCTGAACTTGGCAGGTTAACTGCACTAAGATTTATTGAATGGGTGATTGATAATCCAGATGGAGTGATTTCTTTGCCAACCGGAAAAACCCCCGAGCACTTTATAAAATGGGTTGCTAAAATTCTCAAAGAATGGGATACAAAATCTGTTCAAAGTATTCTGAATAATGTCGGAATAGCAAAGGATAAAAAACCATCTCTTGAAAATTTAAGATTCGTTCAGATTGATGAATTCTACCCAATTGACAGCGGGCAGCATAATAGTTTTTATTATTACATACAGAATTTTTACTTCAGGATGTGGGGATTGAATCCCAAGAAAGCTTTACTGATGAATATTAATACTATTCCAACAGCTGAAAATTTGTCGCTCGCAGAAATATTTCCCGAACAGAAAGTTGATTTGAGTCTTAGAACCAGATGGGCAAGCAACAGATCTGAAAGACTGCAGAAAGAAACAATTGAGATTCTAGATGATTACTGTACTAACTATGAAAGAAAAATTCGCGAGATGGGTGGAATTGGATTTTTTCTTGGCGGTATTGGCCCCGATGGACACATTGGTTTTAATGTTCAGGGAAGTGATCATTTTTCCACAACGAGATTGATTGCTACTAATTATGAAACACAAGCTG
>DAIEQP010000028.1 GCA_027347805.1 Ignavibacteria bacterium
CTACATGATTATTCCAATAATTATCAAGCGTGTAAAAGTCTTTTAACTTTTCCTGCACTACATCATTTTTATAGACAAGGGTTCCGCAATTAGCACACGTCCCATACTGTTCATGCACCGATTTAACAAGATTACCACCACACCAACATTTTTTTTCCATTTTAAAACCCATCTAATTAGTATTACGATTAAAAAACATTACGAAAGATGAATCACATGCTTTGATCCGGTTACTTTAGCGGATATTTAGCCCTAATAATTCCTCTTCCAGAAAGATATTCCTGCCAATCTTATACCATTGTATTGTGTCGAATATTGGCGGTAAATTAACAAGGGTACTAAAGAATTGGAGACATGTGATTAGTTGGCTAATTATAGCCAGGGGTTATAAGATAAGTTTGGTTATACCGACGGTTGTTTCTACTACCTGTTTATCTGCCTGAGTCAACATTTCTTTTTCTGCTGCGTTTCTTTGTTCTTTCATATCTTCAGCTTTTTTCTTGTGCTGATTAATACTGTGATTCATATTCTCAACCATCATTTTTTCTCTTTCAGCAAAGGATTCTTTTAGCTCAGCAATGACCTTTTCTTTTTCAACTTTTAAATAGTTGAGTCTTCTCATTAACTTTGATTTGATTTCGTATCGCTCCATTAAGATCACACCGGACATTACCACAGAAATAACCACTCCGATTAGAAAACTTATTGCACCCCATTTTGAGCCGCTGATTAAAATAATTGCGAACAGAGAATTAAATTCCGAAACATCATCAACCATTCTATTTGAATAGCCCGTTACCCCTCCAATAAAGAAAACAATGAATGCTATTATAATGTTGTAGGTCATGTTGGTTGAAAGTGAAACTCTAGGATTATACCTATCAATATTCGGAAGATCATTTATTCTCATTTCAACATTTTTAGCATCATTATCAAATGCTTCGTTTGTTTTATTTATTTCCGATGAAAGAGATTCTTTAACTTTTGCTTTGAAATTCTCGAGCTCTTCACGCAGATGCTTTTCGGCACCCAAATTATCCTTAATCACAAGATCGTAAGTTTGTAATTTTTGTTTTACTTCCAAATAGAGATGCTCGCGAACTTTGTTCACAATGTTTGTAATAATCCCATTGAACTTAGTTTTGAATTCTGGGAAAACTGCAAACAAAAGAGAGTTTGATGTTTTTACATATAGTGGAATTATTTTTTCAAGGAATGCAATAGTTTTCTTAATCTCTTCATCATAATATTCATCAAATTTTTGTGCTTTAAGTAAATTCATGTTTTCAAGACATCGTTCAAAAAATCCATCTTCATGTTCACGATACTCATTTAGAATAGAACCAATAGCATCTGCTGCTTTTGCAAAATCTTTTTCATGAAAAACATTATAAATGAAAGCATTCCTGAACAAATAATTGAACATTGCAGGATTATTTGTTTTTAATGCTACTCCCAGGCGCTGGAGATCGTAAGTAAATATTTCTTTAAAGTAGAATAATGCCAGGTCCTCACTTCCCAGATTTACTTCAGTGAGAGCGCAATATAATTTTGCAGTACAGCCCTGAGGTCTTCCTTCCAGTGCATTTTTGAATGCCAAGTTTGCTTTATCAAAATTGTTCTCCTTAACATGCAGAAATCCAATATATAGTTGAACCATGTATTTCAATTCAACTTTCAGATAATCGGTTATGCGGAGGGTACTTATCAGATCGAGTGTATTTTCGAAAAGTTCTAGCGCCCGAGAAGGATTGTAATATGTAGGCTGGTATGTGGATAATATTCCTTTTAGAATCAATTTGAAAAAGTTATGCTTGTTAATATCGCGTTCTATAAAATTGATAGTGGTTGTGGAATAATATTCTTTTTCGCTTTTTAATTTTGTTGTTGCCCACCTGGTGTAGTTTTCTTTTATCTGCTTGTGAAGTTCTGTATGGGCAAGTCCCTTGAAATTGAACTTCATGAATTCTTCAATCTGATTTAACAGCGATGATTCAAAAATCCAGAACAACGGGGCATCGTTTGCTGAAAGGAATATTTCTTTTAATTCGACAGGAAGATCAAGAGAAAAAAAACGAATACTTTCTTTAATTACATTTATCTGATCAGTCTCATTCTTAATTGTTAACTGGAAATGATCCCTTGCAAGTTTGTTGAATTTAGAAAGAAGGACTTCACTTCCCACGGTCATATTATCATATTTTTCTGCGACCACTGCCATTCTAATGCTCTATTAAATAGTCGATAAAGGAAACGTGATTGTGATTTTTGTTCCTTTATTCTTTTCACTAATTATATCAAACTTACCGCCCATTAATAATGTAAGTTTATATGCAAGCGTTAAGCCCAAACCAGCCCCTTCAAACGGACGAGTATATCCTTCAATTTCCTGCGTGAATGGTTTTAATATTCTTTCAATGTGGCTCTGGTCTATTCCCACACCGGTATCGGAAATTATTATTTCAACGTAATTACGTTTTATTTTAGTGCCGACATAAATATACCCCTCGTTAGTATATTTAATTGCATTATCGATTAGAGAAAATATTATGCGTTCAAACTTTACCCAATCAACTTCAATCAAACAGTCATCTTCAACCAGATCAATAACAAATTCAAGTTTTCGTTTAATTACTTCATTCAAAGTTTTCTGATAAATATTTCGAATTACATGATTACAATTTAGATCAACCTTATCCAGTTCTACTTCGCCGGCTTCTATTTGCGATACCTCAATGATATTCGTAAACAAATTCAATGCACGGCCCAGCACTTCTTTCATTGAGCCCATTAATTCCTGCAACGTATCAATCTGACCTGATTCAATACTTTCTTCAATTATCTCCGAAAACCCCACAACCGCATTAAATGGCGTTCTGATTTCATGCGACATATTTGCAAGGAAATCGGATTTCATTTTATTCAGCTGCATTTCTTTATGATAAGCTCTTTTTAATTGTTCCCGGTAAATAATTTCATCTGTTATGTCTTTCATCGTAATGATGTAGTATGATGAATTTTTACCGCGTTCAGGAATTGTTGTTACTTTACAATTATATTCCCTGTTATCAAGATGTTTGTATTGGAATTCCTGAAATGAAGATGAATTTGAAATCAACCGGTGAATGGAACTATAAATTTCATCCGACAAAATCTGAGGAATAAAATCTTCTATTTTGAACGAATAAATTCTATCCTTCTCAAGGTTGAATATTTTACAGAAATTATCATTTGCATTTTCGAAGAGTGCTGATCCATTAACCCGCTCAACAATTAGAAGCAGATCAGAAATATTATTAATAATTAATTTTTGCTTTTTCTCGGATCGTTCAATAATTCTTGTCTGATTGATATGCTCTGTTAAATTGCTTGCAATAAGAATATAATTAAGTGTTGGCGTATCCCCTTCAAAAACAGGGTTCAAACTGAATTCCCAATATTCAACGGGATATTTCTTAGCAAAATAAACTAATTTTTTCCAAGCTCTTTTATTAATAAATGCTGCTTTTAATTCATCCAATTCTTTAGTTTCAACAAATGATGAAGCTATCTCTACAAAATCCTGCGCAAACAAGTTTTCGAGATCTCTTCCCAAAACAACTTCAAACGATTTTGATGTATAGGTAATTCTATGATCAGCGTTTAATATCATCAGCGGAAGTTTACCCTGATCAAGAGCATTGTGAAGAGAAGTAATCTTGCTTTCAAGTTTATTTCTCTGTTCCAAAGATTCTATAGCTAAAACGAAATACTGCTGGCCTCTTATTATGACTCTTTCTATGCGTACATAATAATTTTGTATAACATTCCCGATTTCGTTTGCCAGGGTAATATCGAGCGAAATATTTTTATAATGGCTTTCATGGAATCCGCGAATAAGGTAAACAAATTCAGGATTTGTATTCATTCCGGAAATATCATTTCCAACTTCAAGAGAGAAGGCATTTTTAAATGCATCATTGGCAAATACAATTTTCAAATCAAGATCTACAATAACAAGAGGACTGTTATTCGGCAGTTCCGTATAACTTTGAAAATCTATATCCGTTGTAATTGACGCCACTTTCTGATTATTTGCAAAATTCATTTTTACATCCGTGTAATCTGAATTTTCTTGAGTAATATTTCGTCATTCATAAAATCCTTTTTTTCAGCAACGAGCAAATTAACCGAAAGATATTTTTCTACGAAGGCTGATACACAGCCATTCACATATTCAAATTCAGAAATCAAATCTCTTTCTTTTTCAAAAAATGCTTCTTTTGCCTGAATGTTTTCTGCAGAGATATTTGCCGCATAATCGCTTAATCTAACCAGTTCTTCAAAAAAAGAATTTAATATTGGTAAATGAATAAGCATTTCGAATTTATCTTTCTGCTTTTTCAATTTGTTGCTTTCAATACAAACAGTTGCTCTGTACACATATGGAATTTTATTAACAGTTCTTTTTACTTCATACTCAATTGAATTAGTTAGTCCATTCTGCTCAAGTGTTGCGGTAAAATCAAATTCATCAAATTCGAAAGAGAGAATTATTTTTTCTCTTTCCTTTTTCAGCTGTTTTAATTTCCATTTTATGCTGGACAAATAAGCAGTTGCCGGAGATAATGAAATAGAATCATTCATTGATGAATTCAGAGAGTGCAGAAAGTGGCCGCTTCTAGAATAATTACTAGACTTTGCAGACGACTTCTGGTAGTCTGAACCCGGTGCGATATTTACAATTCTTTCTAACATGCCTATTCCTCCGAATTATTATCGAAGTGAACGGGCAAAAATTGAATTAGTTGGTCTTAATCATTTTGCTTTCTGCAAAATAATTTACTGTTTCGGGGTTTTGGAGGTGAATTAGTTCGTTTACAAATTTTCTAATTCTTTCAACTGATTCGTTAATTGTTGATAAATCTTCACCCAACTTTGATTTCTCCGTCTCTGTCAATTCATTTTCAATATTTTTCATTGCAAGCACTAAACTGCTGAGCGGATTATTTATTTTGTGGCCAATTGTGCAGGCCATTTCAATAACGGCTTTTGAATGTTCAATACTTCTTAATTCATTCTGAAGATTATAAATTCTTATTCCTGATCTGATTCGCGCAAGCAATTCCTGGTTTTCTACAGGTTTAACAAGAAAATCATCGGCTCCTACATCAAGGCCCATAATGCGGTCTTTCAAAGAGGAACGTGCGGTTAAAATAATAAAGTAAGTGAGTTTAAACTTATCGTCTCCTTTAAGAATATTGCATAATGCAAGTCCGTCAAGAACAGGCATTGTCCAATCCGCAACAATTACTTTGGGTACAAAAGTTTTCAACACTTCTAATGCTTCCTGTCCATTCATAGCAGTCACTACTTCGTAGTTGTTTCTCGAAAGCAATTTTTCTAGAATAAACCTGGTATCTTTTTCGTCTTCGACGACAAGAACTTTATCCTTCTGTGTGTTCATATACAAGCTTGTTTATTTTTTGAACTAATAAATTAAGATCAGTTATTGGTTTAATAAGATAATCATCCGCCATGCTTTCGGCAAGCATATTATCTGCAACACTTGATACAGGGTACGCGGTTATCAACAATATTGGAATTTCAAGACTTGCGAAATTAGTCTTGATATATTTTGAAAGTTTGACTCCATCCATTTTTTCAGAATTTAAATATGTGTTTCTTAAATTTATATCCATAACAATCAGACTTACCTTTTCACTCTTAATTTCATTAAGAATTTTATCACCGTCTTCAAGAATTACAATATTGCCTCCTATCTTACGGAAAAATATTCTGTAAAAATCCTGAAGGAAAATATCGTCTTCTACTATTATAACTTTGCTCAACATTTTTTATTTATTCTCGATGAATTTAAGTGTAATACTTATTCTTCTGTTTACATAGCTGAATGGATCCGCAGGCTCTCTCAAACGTTTATCTGCATAACCATGAATCTCATCTATCTGCCCTTCCATTAAACCGCCAACTACCAATGCCCGTTTTGCAGCTAAAGCTCTTTCGGCACTTAATTCAAAATTTGTAAAACCGGTTCCCTTATTTTGAAATTGATGTGAATCTGTATGCCCTTCCACAATTAATTTATTTGGAAGTTTTGAAACCTCAGTGCCAATTTTTTCAATAAGTTTTTTTGCATCTTGTTTTAGTTCGGATGTACCTATTTCAAAAAAGATATCATTTGCATTGTCGGTCAATTCTATTTTTAATCCTTCTTTAACCATTTCGAATTTGACCTGGTTGGAAAACTGAGATAATTGTGTATCCTTGTTTAATTCTCCGATTAACTTTTCTTCCATCTTAAGAAATTCCTGCTTCTCAGCTTCTTTACGCTGCATTTCATCTGCTACGCCATTATTTGCAATTGGGGATGGTCCCATTCCTTTTCCATCAATCAAACTTTTGCTTTTAGTTGAAAAGCCAACAGGGTCTTTAAAATATCCGGCTACAGCTTGTTTTACCTGCTCACTTTGACCAAGAATCCAAAGAACAATAAAAAGAGCCATCATTGCAGTTACAAAATCTGCATAAGCAACTTTCCATGCGCCGCCGTGGTGGCCTCCATGCCCTTTGTTAATTTTCTTTATAATGATTGGGCTTTCGCCTGATCCTTCAATCACTTTTTGCCTCTCAACGAATTTTCCAATTCAGTAAATGATGGTCGCTGATCCAAAAAGATTGAACGACGGGCAATCTCTGCAGCAACAAAAGGCGGGTTGCCTTTTGCATAAGCAAGTATATATGCTTTAATAATCTGTAAATCCTGTACTTTTTCTTCAATAGTGTGCTGGATATTTGCAGCAAGAGGATTAACAAAACCATAGGCCATTAATACACCGAGAAATGTTCCAACTAAAGCTGCAGCCACGTGATGTCCAACTTTTTCTGCACCTTCGTTTATAGCACTCATAGTAACAATAATTCCTAATACGGCAGCAACAATTCCCAATCCGGGAAGTGAATCTCCAACTCTTGCAATACCTTCAAATATCGGTCTGTTTTCTTTTTCATATGTTTCAATTTCCGCATCCATCAAACCTTCGAGTTCATGAGGCGGAACTGAGCCGGCCAACATAACTTTCATTGTATCGCAAAAAAAGCTTCTCCTGTAATCATCATGAATAAACTTTTCGGCTTTCTTCAATATATCACTTTTCTCTGCTGCTTCAATATGTTTTTCAATTGCAAGCAAACCTTCCCTCTGAGCTATCAAAAACAAATCGCTGAACGCTTTTAACATCTGCATATAATCGTCTTTAGAATTTCCATGACTTCCAAATGATCCAGTAATTGCAGCAATCATTTTTTTTATCAAAGAAAGCGGTGAAGCAATAAGTAAACTTCCAATAGCAGCCCCACCGATTGTAATAAACTCAGAAATCTGAATTAGCAGAAGCAGGTTTCCGCCGGCAATACTGAAGCCTGCAACAACACCAACCAAAACTACAACCGCACCAATAATTACAAACATATTTTTTCCTATTTAACAAGATTTGTTTCTAATTCGGTTAAACTATCGAGTAATGTATCACACTTCAATGATATTAATGGCCAGGAAGAATATGGGGACATAATCATATCTTCTAATTCTTTACATATTTCCGAAATATTAATAAATCCAACTGTTCCGCTGGATCCTTTTAATTCATGCACAACCAGTTTTAACAATTCCATATTTTTGTTTACAACAGATTGTCTTATGTTATCTTTTTTCTGAATAAGACTGCTGGCAAAATATTTTTTCAGTTCTTTGCTCATCAAATCTTTTTCTGCATTAGAAAACTGAGCAAGTTTCTTAGTGCTTGCCAGAAAACCGGAGCCAAGCACTTCATTAATAGCTTTAATTAATGCTTCTTTTGTTAACGGCTTTGAAACAATTTTTTCTGCACCGGCTTCAGTTGCAGCCAGAACGTTTGTTTTATCAGTATGACCGCTGATTATAATAACAGGAATATGTTTAAGATCCTCAAGAACTTTCATTACGCGCAAAAGCCGAAT
Organism: Ignavibacteria bacterium; assembly: GCA_027347805.1. Taxonomy (GTDB): domain Bacteria; phylum Bacteroidota; class Ignavibacteria; order Ignavibacteriales; family Melioribacteraceae; genus Stygiobacter. Next base: position 7,999 of record DAIEQP010000028.1, read on the forward strand.
ACCATCAAGGTTTGGCATCATCAGATCTAAAAAAATAAGCTGCGGTTTAAGCTCAACTGCTCTTTGCAATCCTTCGAGGCCATCATTGCAGGTTTCAACTTCAACATCATAATCCGATAAAAACTTTTTGAGAGAACTGCGAATAATATCCGCATCGTCAATCACAAGAATTTTTACCTTTTCGTTATTAAAATCCATGATTATACTTTTTTGATTTTGTAATTAGTTAAGTTCATCTTAGGATGAGAGCTCGCCTTGGCCGCTTCAATTGTGCTCTCTTTTACTTTTTCATAAACTTCACCGCGCAAAATTTGAATAGTTTTTGGCGCTTCAATTCCGATCTTAACTTGATTTTCGGAAATGGAAATTATTTTTATAGAGATATCAGCCCCAAGCTTTATCTCTTCGTTGATTTTTCTTGTTAGAACTAGCATAGTTACCTACTCTACAAATAAGTTGTAGTAAACCGGATAGACATCCGTGTCAATTATTTTTTGGAAACCAGTTTTGGCTTCCTGATTAATATAAACCGGTGCTTTTAGGTTAACAGTAATCTTTAATGGATCTGGATTTAATATTACTATTCCGAATGCTTCGTGTTCATCTGTCTGCGGAAATTTTTCGTCGAGAACTCTTACACCAAACAACGGAAATGCAATACCGGGATTTTCAATAGAAGTGAGCCAGTAAAAAACACTATCATCGGTTTTGATAAAAAGATATTTTTTAAAGTCTTCAAATCCCAGCAAGCCGGATTCAAAACTAATTACTTTGTCTTCGGTGAATTCGATTTCACCAAATTGTTGTGTTGTAATTTTCATATTAACTCACTTAAGAATTACTAAATCTACTCTTCTGTTTTTTGCTCGTAAAGTCGGGGAATCGTTAGGCGCAATAGGTCTGTATTCCGAATAACCGACAATCGAAACTTTATCGGGATCAATTCCCTGCTGATCAATCAAATAATATGCGGTTGTTAAAGCTCTATCAACAGATAGATGCCAGTTTGAAGGATAACGCGCAGTATTAATTGGTGTATTATCTGTGTGCCCTTCAATACGAATATCATTAGGTATTGATTTGATTACCTCAGCCAATCTTTTAAGAACAGATTTTGACGACTCATTCAGCACTGCCATTCCCGGTGAAAACAAAACATCATCTAAAATATGAACTGTAATACCTCTTTCATTTTCATCGAGCTGAATCATGCTAGAATAATTATATTCTGCTATCAATCTGCTAAGCTGACTGCTTAAACTATTTTGGGGGCTTTCAACAATTTGCTTTACATCGTTTACTTTTGCCGGAGCTTTAGAATCCGTTCCAAAATAACTTCCGAGCGCAGCAGCAACATTTTTATATTTTGTCGCATCAATATTTGAAATCGTATACAAAATAATAAATAATCCAAGAAGCAGGGTAATTAAATCTGAATAAGTTATTAAGTACCTGTCCTTATCACCTTCTTCATGGAAAAGATTTTCCTCTGGATCTACGCTGCTAATTTTTCTCGCTGATCTTTTTGAGGGAGCATTCCTATCAGTCTTGCCTTCATTATCGAAGGAATCTCTCCGCTCTGTAGAGTTAGAACTGCCTCCAAAGAAATTTCCATCATATGTTTCTCTTCTAAATGACATCTTTTTAATCTATCGCCTATTGGTAACCAAATTAAATTTGCGCTAAAAACTCCCCACAGTGTTGCTATAAAAGCTGTTGCAATATTTTTTATCAGATGATTTGGATCTGTCCCTGCATTAGCAAGCGTCATAATCAAGCCCATAACAGTTCCAATAATTCCCATTGTCGGAGCGTAACCGCCCATTTTTGTGAAAATAAACATGTTAGATGAATGTCTTTCCTGCATCGCTTTCATTTCTAATGATGCTAAAAGCTGAATAGACTCAGCATCAGTTCCATCCAAAACATATTTCGTCATCTTTCTTGGAAACAAGTCATCAAATTTTTTTAAATCTTTTTCTACAGAAAGCAGACCTTCTTTTCTTGCTTTGATTGATATCTCAACAAAATTTGAAATTATTTTTTGCACATCATAACTTCTTGGCATGTAAGCAAGTTTAATTAACTGGGGAATTGTCAAAAATTTATCAAGACCGAAACCCATTATAATTGCGGCAAACGTTCCGCCGAAAACAATTATCAAAGAAGAAATAATAAATAAAGCATGGAACGATCCGCCTTCAATTAAGAAAGCTCCGAAAATTGAAAAGATGCCTAAAATAAATCCTATTGTAGTACCAAATTTGTTTATCATAAGTAATCAAACACAGACTTAGGAAATGAATTCGCTAATAATTTGTATGATACCTGCAGAAGGTAATCCTGTTCCTGAAGTTCAACTGAAAGTTTTGCCGGATCAATTCCCTGAATATTGGAAAGCAATTCTTCATAATTAGTATTCTGATTGGTAAGAATAGTTTCCATACCATCCAATCTGTTTACTTTTTCACCAGCTAGCGACTGAACATTTAAAATTTTATTGTTTGCATTTGTTAAAGCATCCAGTTGAGCAGCAGTAGGTTGATTTCCGCTATCCAACGAATCAATTATATCATTTATCGCCTGGAAAATTCCGCTGCCTGTTATTTTATCACCAGGGATATTCATTGTTTCTTTTGTATTACTTGAAATCTGTACTTTAATTTCTCCCGAATGATCTGTTGCTGATATTACAGCTTTTCCATTTGTATCGATTGAAACCGGGTCTCCGCTAAAATCGGTTCCGCCAAAAAGATACATCCCGTTATATTTATCATTAATACTTTGCACAATTGAGTTAAGAGAATCTTTAATAGACTGCGCAATTGTTCCATAACTTTGATTTACCATCTGGTTATTTGCACTTGAAGCAGCGGTTGAAATATTTTGAATTTCTTCAATAGTCCGATCTAAAGAATTCATTGATGCTTTAACAAAGTTGTTTGCATTCTGAACATTCTTTAGAAATGCATCCGTACGTTTTCTCTGATTATTAACATTAATTGCATCGAGTGAACCGGCAACATCATCAGATAATGTTTCAATTCTGCTGTTGCTGGCAAGCTGTGTCTGTATTTTCATTTGTTTTTCGGTAATCTGCTTATGCGAAAACAAATATTTGTTGGCAATCATGCCTTCGGTTACTCTCATAAAACACCTGTTAAATCAAATTAAGAATTGTTTGCATTAAATCATCCGCAACTTTTATCATTTTTGCGGAAGCCTCATAAGATCTTTGATATTTCATAACATTAGTCATTTCTTCATCAAGCGAAACTCCGGAGTTTGACGATCTCTGGTTTTCAAGATTTTGTAACACCAATTCATTCGACTGAGATGAATTATCTGCAACAGTTTTATCAGAACCAATTACACTCAAAATTCCCGAATAATTTTCTGCAAATGTCTGGTTACCCAGAGATGCAATTTTCGATTTACTCAGATTAGCGATTTGATTTGCAAACGTGCTGTCTCCATCTTTATTTGGAGCGCTTGAAATCGCAAGCAAAGAGGGGTCATTCAGCAAATCGCTATTGATTCTAAGTTCATCATCTTCGAATGCATTAATAACCTGACCGCTTGAATCAAGTTGCCCAAAGAATGGAATTCCATTTGTTGAAACGCCACTTGATGAAAGCGCATATCCCTGCATATGTAAATTGTTGACTTCTGTAACAAAACTTTTAGCCCATTCTTCATATTTCTCTTTGTATGAAGTCACTTTATTTGAATATAAATCCGAAATAGCGGTTAATTCTCCACCAGTTAAAATAGCTTGTGAATTTTGATCAGCTTTATTTACCAAACTTAGTTGGCCATTTATCATTTTCACACTGAATTCATTATAGTTGGTCTGATCAACGGCAAAAATTCCACCAACATTAATAGACAAAGCACCGCTGCTGCTTTTTGAAACTGAAATATTTACCAGCTTGCTCAATTCATCTATTTCAGTATCGCGCTGATCCTTTAATTCATTTGCTTTCACACCGCGAGATTCAGTATCATAAATCTGCTGGTTCATTTCATAAATTGATTTCAAATGAAGATTAATTTCATTTACAGTTTGTGTTGCTTCCTGCTGCAGTGAATATTGAACCTCGCTGAATCCGTCTATTGTATTTTTAATTTTTTCACCAACCTGCTGAGCTTTTAGAATAACATTGGATCTAAGCTGAAGGGATGTTGGATTTGTTGATAATTCGTCCCATGAATTATAGAATTGAACTACATAATTTGATAATCCTTGATCCGAAGGTTCACTTATAATAGATTCGATTTTTTGTAAAGTTTCTGAACGCTTATTTGCATCGGAGTAACCCGATTGGTACTTTCTGATTTGCTGATCGAGAATTTCGGAACGAACTCTTAAAATATCCTGAATTTTTACTCCATTACCGGCGCCTTTTTCACCTACTTCTGAGGCAAAAACAACTTTTTGCCGGGTGAAGTTTGCATTACCCGCATTTGAAATATTATTTGAGGCAACATCCATCGCACTCTGGTAAGCCTGCATTGTTCTTGCCGATATATCGAATAATCTTCCGATACTCATTTTATACTCTCTTGTTTACTATTGCTCGTTTCGAAGGTCCAGCAATCATCATCATAGTTTCTTTGATTATATTTCTGGAGAATTCGATTACATCTTTTAATTGTGTATTAGTTTTAAGAATATATTCAATTTTTGTTTTCAAAGATTTTCTGTAAGTCATAATCTCTTTCACGTCACTTTCAAAGTAACGGGCCCCTTTTGATAACAGATCATCCAACGAATGACTATTCAAGTTTAGGTTAAATTGTTTTGCAATATCTCTGATCAACTTTATTCTTGAAGCCTCTTCCTGTTCAATTTTACGGAGAATCAACTGCTCTTTGCCAATTGCTTCTTCGAGAGAAGTATAATCATTATTAACAATTGCTCTCTTCTGTGTTTCAAGAGATTCTATCAATTGACTCATGTTTAGTTCTTGAGTTTTTAATGAAGCTAATAAAAGTTTTGAATTCATGATTTACTCTCTTTGAAATGTTCTACATAATTTAAGACCTTATTGATGTAGCTTTTAGTCTCATCGAATGGCGGAACACCCTTGTATTTTTCAACATTTTGGGGACCCGCATTATAAGCCGCCAGTGCAAGTTTTACATCTCCACTGTATTGTCGAAGCATTTGTGCAAAATATTTAGTGCCGCCAAGTATATTTTCCCGTGGATTAAAGACATTACGCACACCCATTTGGGTGGCTGTCGAATCCATTAACTGCATCAAACCTTTTGCTTTTGCGCCCGAAACCGCTTTATGATTACCTGCAGATTCAGTCATTATTATTGATTTTATCAAATTTCTATCTACACCAAAAGACTCTGCCGCCTCATCAATATGGTTCTCGAACTTATTAATTCTATCTATTGAAGAACTGCTCGGCTGTATTTTTGTTGAATCTGCTGGCGCGGCATAATCTTTTATTTTTATTGGAGCTTGCTTAAAAGAAGTTTCATCTATCTTCATGTTATCCAGTTTAGTTGAAAGTTTTGTTTTCAACTCAACCGGCATATCTTCGCCCGTAATCTTTTTATAAAGCAGCTGGGCAACTCCTAAACTTTTGGTATCGGACATTTTATTAGCAAATTCCTGCTGGAACATTGTATCGAACATATCATTTCCATAGCCTTCTTCTTCGCCGCCGAACATGGAACCATCAGTTTGTTTCATACTTTTTAACATCATAGAAGTAAGCAAACTTTCAAATTGCTTTGTTGCAGAAGCAATTTTCTCTTTTTGTTTTGTATCGTAACGCGATTTGTTTTCTATCGGTTTCGATACATGCTTATCGTTATCTATTTTAAGATTAATCTCGTTCATTTTACATTATTATTAATTCTGCCATTAAAGCACCGGCTTCTTTAAGAGCCTGGAAGATTGCTATTATATCTCTTGGTGTAACTTTTAGTGAATTCAATGCAGCAGCTACTTCCTGAACATTGCTTGCACCTTTTATTGCAACTGTGCTTGTTGAATCCTGCTGAACAGTTGGAATTTGATTATTCATTGCAACTGTTCTACCCTGAGAAAAAGCATTGGGTTGAGAAATAATTGGATAATTGCGAACGCTAATATTTAAACCGCCATGAGTAATTGTAACAGGTTGAATTTTTACATTTTGACCTGAGACTACAGTACCTGTTCTTTCGTTCAATACAACTTTTGCAACATCGTCTACAGTAACTGTCAAATTTTCAACTTCGCTTAAAAAACTGATTAAATTGTTTTGTCTGTCCTGCGGAACAGTAACTCTTATTTCAGCAGCATCGGATGCTTTAGCGGCTTCAGCACCATATTTAGTATTAAGCGCATTAGCAACATTCTGAGCAGTTGTAAGATCCGGCTCTTTTAAAAACACAGAAACCTCACCAGTCTCCTGCTGAGTTGATAAAAGCGGCTGCTTTAATGATCCACCTCGAGGGACTCTTCCTGCAAGCGTGTGGTTTTTTGAAACCCTGTTTCCACTAGAAGTACTAATATCGTAACCGCCGACAGAAACGGCACCTTGTGCAAAACCATAAACTTCACCAGCCATACCAGAAAGTGGTGTCATCAAAAGAACTCCGCCCTGCAAACTTGTTGCATCACCCATCGAAGATACATTTACATCAAATTCGGCACCCACTTTTAAGTTATTGTTTAACGATGCGGTTACAATAACAGCAGCTACGTTTTTGGTTTTTAAATCTGTTTGTGGAACAGTAACGCCGAATCTTTTCAACATACTTGTTACAGACTGAATTGTGAATGATGAACGATAACTGTCACCGGTGCCTGCAAGACCAACAACAAGGCCGTAACCAATTATCTGCTCATTATTTTTTCCGTTTATGTAAGCGATATCTTTTA
>DAIEQP010000033.1 GCA_027347805.1 Ignavibacteria bacterium
TTGGATGTGCTGCTAAGAATCGCTTTTGTGTAATCTTCATAAGCAAAAGTCCGGCTTTGGTCAACCTCAGCATGATTTGCCAAAAGGGGGATAAAACAAAAAACCGCGAAAATAATATAGGTGTAGATTTCTTTAATTGATTTCCTTTTTAGATATGAAAGTAACGACAGGAATCCAAACGCAATGAAAATTCCAAACATTATATATGCCAGGAGAAAATAGGAATCAATATCATTGATTTCGTAATTGATTGAATATAGAATAGCAAATGCGAAAGCTGCAAACAATGCAATTAACATTTTCTTATTGCTTTTGAATAGATAAACGATTCCAGTTAGTCCGAGAATTAATCCAATATAAGCAAACTCAGAAGGAAAACCGGTTAAGAAATATTTAAATTGTTTTTCAGCGGCTTCGAAAGATGTAAAAAGCCAAATTTGGTATTGCTTCCCGGATATATGCCTCAAAATATTTTCTAAGTTTACAGGATTTCCCCAATTTAAAACAGGATTCATTGACGATCTTACCGGCAGGTAAGTATAAAATAAAACAACCACCGGTAACGATAAAATTGTTGTCATTAAAATTTTTGTTAGAGATCTTTTGCTAAATTTTTCTTTCTGAAAAAACAATACTGCAGAAAAGGGGATTGCTAACATTGTTGTCATATGATTTGAAAATCCAAAAGCATAAACTAACCCAACTGGCAACCAGTCAAAATTGTTTTTCTCTTGTTTGTAAAAAGTTTTTAACGAAACAAAAATTATAAGCATGAACAAAAATATTTGTATCGAATAAACTTCAACAGAGGTTGATTGCTGCCAGTATGTTTTACTTAAACCGAGAAATAACGCCGCAGAAATTGTAATAATAATTAATTGGTCATTGCTGATTGGAAATAATCGTTTTTGCTTTCGTTTATTATTTTGTTCTTTTTCATTTAATAGTTCGCCAGCTTTTGATAGAAGTAATTCAATAATCTTAGTAAAATAATATATTCCAAGAGAGCACCAGATAGCTGCTAGTATATTTGCCTGAATAATTTTTGAAAAGGGAAGTGGAATCTTCAGGAATAGAAATCCTATAATTGTAAAAAGCGGGTAGCCTGTTGGATGTGCAATCCCAAGTGTTGCTTGAACTGTTGCAAGTTCGCCGGCATCAATTTGAATTACTGATGGAGCTAGTGTAAATAGATAAATTATCAAAATAAAAAGTGCAGTTAGAACAGCATAAAACTTTTTTATAGATACCAAATTAAACTCCGATATACTTCTCAAAAAACTGAATATTCATTCTGTAAATAGACATGACTTCTTTTTCAAGTTCAAGGATGCTTTTTTTATTTAAGTAATTAGCCAGAATTTTTCTCCTCTCTTCCTGCTGAGGGAATCCGCTTCCGGATGAATTAAATAAACACTGAATTGAAAAATCAATCTTTTTCAGTTCTTTCTGGTTTTTGCTAAACAATTCAACATCTTCAATTGCAATAATTTTCTTTAAGCTAGAGTAAACATTAGGATAAGTAAAATCATCTGTTTTTTTGAAAACATTACTATTTGTCAACATCAAATATTGAATCAGGAAGTCAAGTGTCGTAGCGCCTCCTTTATTTTTTTTAACATTGATGTCGTTTGAAGAAATTGTGAGGTTTTGTTTTATAAAACTCGAATGCATCAATTTTATTTCAGAAATAATATTATTTTCATCAAGTGATTTTATCTGATTATATATGATCTCCTTAAATTGTTTAAACAATTCCTTATCACCGTATGAAAATCTAAGTTTTAAAAGAGATTGAAATTCCCAAACCCTTGCTCTCTGACTTAAATATTTTGAATAATTTTCAAGATCCCAAACAAGCTGTGATTTTTTACCTTCGGGCCTAAGACGAAAATCAACTTCGAGAGGTTTAAGTTTACTTTGAATCTTTGATAAGAATTGCTGAAAGTGGCTTTGAATTTTATCATTAACGCTTACATCTTCTGCAACAACTATAAGGTCTATATCTGAAGAAAAACTCATGTTTGATGCGCCATAACTTCCCATCCCGGCAACAAAGAACTTGTATGGTAAATTCATTTCCTTCAAAGTGTTGGAGATCGAAAATGTTACATATTCAGTAAGCAATTTTGATACTCTTTCGGTATCGATTAAACGCATAGAAAATTGAAGTGAAAGAGCAAAAAGAAGGTGATTTATTGACAGTTCGTCAAATTCGGCTTCAAGTTTTTTAATAAATGCTTTTCTTGAAAGGAAGTAATCGCTTAGTGCATTTGAGTTGACTAATAAATCAATTGATTTTTGACTGTTTTGGCACAAGGTTAAAAAGCTTTCAAAAAATTTTTTATTTGTGAATTCGTTGTACCAAATTGATGGGAACATGCTTCCCCTTATTACCTTTACAAAATTAGCGAGTACAAGATCGGGGATTGCTGAATTCAAAAGAAACTTATTAAGTACAGGTTCAATTGAATTAAACAGCTCAATAGTTCTTGAATCAAATTCCTTTCGCTCAATTATTCCCTGACCGCTTCGCAGGAACTGAAGATTTTTCTTTGACTTGGATTTTTCTATAAACTTAATTTCTTCAGGCTGACTCCCACTTGAGTTAGTCTGCAAAATCTTATCATAAATATTTCGAACATTTTTACGATGCTTTTCAAGTACTTCTTTAAACAATATAGCAGAATCTAGTTGGAGATAAACGGAAAGTTTTTCTAATAAATCATTGTTTCCAGTAATTACATGAGTCTGCTGATCATTCATCAATTGTAAGAAATGTTCGATTCTTCTGTAAAAAATATATGCATTGTAAAATGAATCATATTCTTTTTTATTTATCAGCTTGAATTTTAATAAATGCTCGAGAGCAATAAGACTATTTCCTGTTCTTAATTCCTTGTGATTGCCTCCATTCAAAAGCTGAAGTGCCTGAATTGTGAATTCTATATCGCGAATTCCACCGGCGAATGTTTTAACATCGTCATTATTGTTGTGGTGCCTTTCTATGTTTAACTTCATTGCACGAATTTTGTCTTTGATTGATGAAGAATAATTATTTTTATAAACATAGGGAACAACAAATGAAATAAATTTATTATACAAATCTTGATTCCCACCAGTAAAATCAAGCTTAATCAGCATCTGTCTTTCCCAGTCTTCTCCGCGTGTTTCATAATACTTGATATAATCATCCAGTTCTTTACAAAGCGGGGAATATTTCCCATCCGGTCTTAATCTGAAATCAACTCTGTAGATATAACCGTTTGAAGTTATCTCGGTTGACGATTTTGAAAATAACTGAATTGTCTCAGACAAAATTTCATGATAATCTTTTTTACTGTTTGGTAAAAAAGTATTTGAATCGTAAAATAAAATTAGATCTACGTCTGAACTATAATTTAACTCCCTGCCGCCCAGCTTTCCTAAAGAACAAATTGTATACTTATTCTTCGGCAATTGAAGATTATTCTTTGTCAAAATTTCTTCGTAACAGATTTTAAAAAGAATATCATTTATAGTTTTAGCTAGAATTGAAAGTTGTTTTGTTGTATCAATTAACTCTTCAAAATGAAGGATATCACTTGTCCCGATTTTTAATATAAATCTTTGTTTAAACTGGCGGAGATGATTCAGCTTCGAGCTGAATGAACTATATCTGTTAACACCATCTGATAATTCTTTGTACAGATTAATGTAATCAAGTGGTGAAGAAAGAAATTCATTATCAAAAAGCTGGTAAAGAAATTCAGGGTGCCTCACAATAATATCAGTTAGATAATTACTGCTTGCAGCAATTGCTATTAAAATTTCGGCATGATGAGGGAACCGGGGAAGTTCTCTAAAGAAGAACGATTTATCATAGATCGAATTAAAAATTCTGAGAAAATTTGCTTCGGATTCTTTGTTGAAGAAAAAATTCGATGCCTCTTTTTCCAGCTGAGATATTACATTTTCAAAAACATCAGGCGGAAGTGAAGCCTCTGTTAACTCAACAAACCTGCGGATTGATGAATCGGAGAACCTGAATTCAATTTTACTCAATTCAAACTCATAATCTTTAGTAGCTAAAATAGCAGATGCTCCTCTAATTCGCATCTATTAGGGCATTTTTATTGATAAAATATTTAAGAAACTCAATTTCGCTTTGATTTTACAAGCTTTATCAAAGGCAGTAAATTTTCTCTACTTTGTATTTCAGACCCGCTTTAATTAATTTTAGTCCCGCAATTTAAAGGAGAATTGATGTTAGGTCAGTTGTTAAAGAAAATTTTTGGCGATAAGAATACCAAGGCAATGAAAGACTTGTGGCCGGTTGTAGATTTAATAAATGAAGAATATGAAAAACTAAATTCGCTTACAGATGATGAATTGAGAGGCAAAACTGCTGAATTCAAAAAAAGAATAGCAGATGCCACAGAAGATATAAGAACACCTCTTGAGGAATTGAAAACCAAACTTGCTTCTGTTCAGTCGGCAGAAGAAAAGCATTCCATTCATGATGAAATTGAAGAATATGAAGATCAGTTAACAGAGAAGTATGAAGAAATATTAACTGAAATTCTTCCCGAAGCTTTTGCTGTTGTTAAAGAAACATGCAAAAGGTTTGTTGGAAAATCCTGGGAAGTAGCAGGTTCCAAATATTCTTGGGAAATGATTCCTTATGATGTTCAATTAATTGGTGGAATAGTTTTGCATTCAGGTAAAATTGCCGAAATGGCAACTGGTGAAGGTAAAACTTTAGTTGCAACACTTCCTGTTTATTTAAACGCTCTCACTGGACGCGGTGTTCATCTTGTTACTGTTAACGATTACCTTGCAAAACGTGACAGCGAGTGGATGGGTGAAATTTATAAATTCCACGGGCTCACTGTTGGATGTATTATTAATACAATGGATCCCGAAGAAAGAATTAAACAATATAATTGCGATATCACTTATGGAACTAACAATGAATTTGGTTTCGATTATCTTCGTGATAATATGGCTACTGCAAAGGAATATTGTGTTCAAAGGGGACATAATTATGCAATAGTGGATGAAGTTGATTCGGTTCTTATAGATGAAGCCAGAACGCCGCTCATTATTTCAGGTGCTGTCGATAAAGTCGAACATAAATTTGACGAAATGAAACCAAGGTTTGAACGCTTGTTCAGGAAACAGGCAAATTTGGTTGCAAGTATTGTAAAAGAAGCCGAACAACTACTTCAGTCATCAGATTCCAAGGATAAAGAAAAAGCTGGTGTTTGTTTATTGAGAGCTTCAAGAGGCTTCCCGAAAAATAAATCGTTGATGAAATTACTTGCAGAACCTGAGAATAAAAAATTATTACAGAGTACTGAACTTGAGTTTCTACGTGAAAATTCGAAGAGGATGCCGGAAATTGATGAAGAACTATATTATGCAATCGAAGAAAAACAAAATCAAATTGATCTTACCGAAAAAGGAAGAGAAGAACTTGCTGTTGGTTCAAGGGAAGGAAAACAGTTTTTCGTTATTCCTGATTTAGGTTTGGAAATAAGTAAAATAGAAAATGATTCTTCAATTAATCCTGAAGATAAAATAAAGATGAAAGATGAACTTTATCATCTTTATTCTGAAAGATCTGATGTAATACATACAATAAATCAGTTGTTACGTGCATACACACTTTTTGAAAAAGACGATGAATATGTAATTACAGAAGAAGGAAAGATTGCTATTGTTGATGAATTCACAGGACGTGTTTTACCTGGAAGAAGATACTCGGATGGGTTGCACCAGGCGATTGAAGCGAAAGAAAATGTAAAAGTTGAAAGAGATACTCAAACATTAGCTACAATTACACTTCAGAATTATTTCAGACTTTATAAAAAACTAGCCGGAATGACAGGTACTGCAGAGACTGAAGAAGGCGAGTTTTATGAAATTTACAAATTGGAAGTTGTTGTTATTCCTACAAACAAACCAATTACGCGCTCTGATGAAAATGATGCAATCTATAGAACCAAAAGAGAAAAGTATAATGCAATAATTGAAAAGATAAAAGAACTTAAAGAAGAGCGTCATCCAGTATTAGTTGGAACAACAAGTGTTGAAGTATCTGAAACAATTTCGAGGATGTTAAAGCGACTTGGTGTTCAGCATAATGTACTTAATGCAAAGCAGCATCAGCGTGAAGCTGAAGTTGTTGCTTTCGCAGGTCAACCTGGTGCAGTAACAATTGCAACAAATATGGCTGGACGTGGAACTGATATTAAACTTGGTGCCGGTGTTAAGGATGTTGGAGGTCTTTATATACTTGGAACAGAACGTCATGAATCAAGAAGAATTGACCGTCAGTTAAGAGGACGTTCAGGCCGTCAGGGAGATCCTGGTACTTCTAAATTTTACATTTCTTTAGAAGATGATTTAATGCGTTTGTTCGGCAGCGATAGAATTACAAATGTGATGGGAAAAGTTGGTATGGAAGAAGGGGAAGCAATTGAACATCCTTTGATTACTAAATCTGTTGAAAGAGCTCAAAAGAAAGTTGAAGAAAACAATTTTGCTATTCGTAAACGATTGCTTGAATATGACAATGTTATGAATCAGCAGCGTGAGGTGATTTATGCAAGAAGAAAGCAGGCACTCGAAGGTGAAAGATTAAAAGGCGAAGTATTTGAATACCTTGAAGAATTTATTGACGGGCTTGTTGAAAAGCATTATGGTGAAGCAGAAATTGAACAACTTCATGAAGCAGTTCTTCAAAATTTGCTTGTTGACTTTAAAATTACTCCAGATGTTTGGCAAAACCTGGGTAAGGATGGTGTAAAAGAACAATTGATTGCTGCTGCCAAGGATTTTTATTCTAAGAAAGAAGAAATGCTTGGAAGTGAATTAATGGCACGACTTGAACAATTTGCTGTTCTTAATGTACTTGATAATAAATGGAAAGAACACCTTCGAGAGATGGATGATCTGAAAGAAGGAATTGGTCTTCGGGCATACGGACAGAAAGATCCATTGCTGGAATACAAAGGTGAAGCTTATAATTTATTTGTAAATCTTTTAGGTGAAATAAGAAACGAGGTTGTTTCATTCTGTTTTAAATTCTGGCCTCAAGCACCTACAGAAGTCCAGAACCGCCAATCATCTCAAAGTTCAAGAATGAGAACTATAAAAGACTCTGCCGATAATCTTGGACTAAAAAATGAACCACAGGAAGGCTCACAGGCCGGCAAGCATAAGCCAATAAGAGTAGAAGAAAAAGTTGGCAGAAATGACCCGTGTCCTTGCGGAAGTGGAAAGAAATACAAAAATTGCCATGGTCAAAATGGATAAGGATGTTAAATGAAGAAAATAGAAGCAATAATTCGTCCTTTTAAATTGGATGAAGTTAAAGAAGCACTTTTAGAAGCTGGAATTCACGGAATGACTATAACTGAAGTTCGTGGTTATGGAAGACAAAAAGGGCATAAGGAAACTTATCGCGGAAGTGAATATCAGATAGAATTCGTTCCCAAATTGAAAATTGAAATTGTTGTTGATGAAAAACTTGGAGAGAAAGCAATAGAAGCAATTCTTCGTACTGCTAAAACTGGTCAGGTTGGAGATGGTAAAATATTTATTTCAGATATTTCTGATGCGATCAGAATACGTACAGATGAATCCGGTCCATCCGCGTTATAATTCAAACAAAATTAAGGTGAGCGCATAATAATTTTTACGATTTACTAACAACAAGAGTTAAAAATGTTTTCCCCATCAAACAAGAAGCTGCATGCGCTCGCTTCTTTTTTATTCATTTCTTTATTTTTATCCGGCTGTGGTGTCTGGAGAAATTTCACTACATATTTCAATACATATTATAACGCAAAAACATTATTCGATCAAACAGAAGAAACTATTCTAAAACAGAAAAAAGATATTTTTCTTTTTAGACCGGATCAACAAAAAAATCAGCAACAGGGCCAATACGGAACTTCGCAGTATGGTCAGCAGCAGCAGTACAACCAGAATCAGTATAACCAATATCAACAGGGCGGATATCAAAATCAGTATGGCGGCCAGCAGCAATATGGTGGAAATCAATTTGGCAATCAATCACAATTTGGTCAACAGGGAAATCAATCTGGCAGCCTTGCCACAGGAAATGTTTATCAGGACCTTACAAAAGTAATTGAAAAATGTTCTAAGATTTTGCAGTACGAAAATAAATCCGGGTATTTTGCTGATGCTTTATTCATTGCAGGTAAAGCACTTTATTATCAAGAAGAATATTCAAAAGCACAAAGAAAGTTTACAGAACTTGCCGGTCTTGGCGAGACAAACTACACTTTACTTAACAAACTATGGCTCGCAAAAACCAATTTGCAATTGTTCAACATAGATGAAGGGTTAAAATTAACAGAAGAAGTAAAAGAAGAAGCATTACAAAAAAATGAAAAAGAAATTTATGGTGAAGCAGTTATTACCCGAATTTCATTTTTCATGTACCGCGAAGAGTTTACCAGAGCAGTCAATGAATGTCAATCCTTTTTAGATAATTCTGACAATGAGGATCTAAAAGGGTTGATTGCATTCCAGCTTGGAAAAATCAATCAGAGAATGGGTGACAAACAAAATGCTCTATTATCATTCAAGAAAGTGTTGGAATATGATCCTACTCCTGAAGTTGAATTTAAAAGTAGAATTGAACATGCAAAACTGTTAAAGCAGTTAGATAAGATTGATGAAAGCAGGGAAGAATTAGAGAATTTAAGAGATGCGGGAAAATTTAAAAATAACCTGGATGAGATTTATTTAGAACTTGGCGATATTTATGTAGCTCAGAATGAAATTAAAAAAGCAGTAGATCTCTTTAAAATTGTTGATACAACATATAAAATGCTGCCAACCAGCGGAACTGCTAGTTTTAAACTTGCCGAAGTTTATAAAAACAAAGTTAGGGATCTTGATAGCGCACAAAAATATTATGCAAAGCTTGCAATGTCCCCGGTTTCACTTGAGCTGAAAAAGAGTGCTGATATTACTGCAAAAAATTTGACCAAATATTTTACATATAAAGAAGAATACGAAACTCTCGTAAAACAGATCGATTATGTTAATCAACCAAAAGATTACATTCGCGATTCTATTGATTATGCACTTGCATATAAAGAAGTAATGGATGAGGGGAGAATTTTAGTTGAGAAGCAAAATGCTCAAAATTCTGCTTCAAATTTTTCACAGAGAGTGCTGCCTTCACAAATAACCGATGATCAAATTTTACAGCAGCAGCGACAAGTTTTGTTGATGGAAAAACAAAAGGAGAGGATAAAAAATCCTAACCAGTACCAGGTGAGGCCGCCATCGCTAAGGGAATTAATAATACTTGGAAAAGCAAAAAAACCGGAAAGATTAAAAATTTCAGCTGATTCTGCCAAGCAAGTGATCGCACAAAATTTATTTAATCAGGGAAGCATCTTC
>DAIEQP010000042.1 GCA_027347805.1 Ignavibacteria bacterium
ATGCTCACAGGATTGAAAATAATTTTTGCAACGGATAAAGCAATAGATCCGGAGAAGAATCCAGTTATCAAATTGTTTAGGAAATTTATACCGGTTACCCCAACATTTGAAGGGCAAAAATTATTCTTAAGAAAGGAAAAAATATTATATGCAACTCCCTTAATGATTGCTTTATTATTTATAGAAGTGTCTGATATTATTTTTGCTGTAGATTCAGTTCCCGCGATATTTGCTATTACAAACGAACCTTTAATTGTGTTTACTTCGAATATCTTTGCAATACTTGGATTGAGAGCCATGTACTTTATGCTTGCCGGAGTAATTCACAAGTTCCGCTATTTGAAATACGGACTTGGGATCGTGCTGATTTTTGTGGGATTAAAAATGTCCTGGCTAAATGAACTCTTTGATGGGAAATTCCCTATTTCATGGTCTTTGCTGATAATTACATTGGTAATTGGATCTTCGATTATTTTTTCATTAATAGTCGATAAAAATCGAAGCAGGGAAAAATAATAATCACTTATTTGTGATTTTTAGTCAAAACATGCTAATTAGATTTGTAATAAAAATTATTTCTTTCACTCTTTCTGTTATATTGTGAACGTAAATTAAAATTATATCACAAACTGATAAGAGAATTGTTAAAAAAAATAGCTTCAAAATTGAAAAATATTTTCGGATCCCGCCCGAAAAAAATGAAAGAAACAATCATCCCGGTTGTCCAAGAAAAAAAGCCGGAACCATCAAGAGTTAAATTTCATTCGAATGAAAAAAGGACAAACGGCAATCAAACGAATCGTTTGAAAAAAAAGGAATCTTCTGAAGAATTTCACAAACACACCTCTAAACCAAGAAGACAATCACCAATTCAAAAATCGCCAAAAGTTGAACTTGCCGAGGAACCGTGGGATGAATCATTATTTAATGTTCCTCTAGTTGAAGGGAAGACAAGATTTCATGATTTAAATATTTCGAAACAGATACTTCACGGTATTTTTGATCTTGGATTTCAATACTGTACTTCTGTTCAATCAGAGACACTTCCAAGATCATTAATGGGAAAAGATGTAACTGCACAGGCTCAAACGGGAACTGGAAAAACAGCTGCATTTCTAATTACGATTTTCAATCATATCTTAAAAAATCCGCTTGACAAAAAAAGAAAACCAGGTGCACCACGTGCACTTATTTTGGCTCCAACCCGGGAATTGGTTTTGCAAATTGAAAAAGATGCGCATGGATTAGGAAAATACGTGAATGCATCAATACTTTCTCTGCTTGGAGGAATAGATTATAGAAAACAGCTTATGACACTTAAATCTTCTTCAAGAGATATTTTAATATGCACGCCGGGAAGATTAATAGACTTTATGCAAAAAAATCTGGTGGACTTGAGTAAAGTTGAGATTCTTGTGATAGATGAAGCGGACAGGATGCTTGACATGGGCTTCATTCCTTCAGTCAAAAAAATTGTGGTCAGTACACCTCCCAAAACAAAAAGGCAAACAATGTTTTTCAGTGCAACATTTACATCGGATGTCAGACGGCTTGCTCAATCGTGGACCCGTGATGCATATGAAATAACAGTTAAGAAGGAAGAAGTTGCTGTTGATAGTGTTGAGCAGATAACTTATATAACAACAATTGAAGAGAAGCCAACCCTGCTTTATAATTTAATAATGAAAAAAAATCTTGAAAGAGTTCTTGTTTTTGTAAATAGACGTGATGATGCTAAAAAGTTGAAAGATAGGTTTGAATCTTATGGAATTAGCTGTACACTTCTTTCCGGGGATGTTGAACAATCTGACAGAATTAAACGATTGGAAAAATTTAGAGAAGGTAAAGTTAGGGTTTTGGTTGCTACCGATGTTGCATCAAGAGGAATTCATGTTGATGCAATTTCCCATGTAATAAATTTTAATATGCCGCAGGATATTGAAGAGTACGTTCATCGTATAGGCAGAACTGGAAGAGCTGGTGCATCAGGAATATCAATTAGTTTTGCCGACGAAAATGATTCGCATGAAATACAAAAATTAGAAGATTATTTAGGAAAAAAAATTGATTGCACCTTTCCAGATGACGATTTGTTGATTCCGATTCCTGTAGAACATCAGAACCAGGGGCATAAAAAAAATAATGAAGTCACTCCTAGAAAAAAGAATTATGATAAAAGGTTTAGAAAAAAATAATAATATTTAATATGTTGTTTCTACAGTTACCCAGATAATTGGTAAAACGTGACTGTGTGATTGTTATTAACAAAGTTTGTCTGAGCAGTTATAATACGGATATTTAAGAAATGAGGTAGCATGGTTCACCCATCACCGACTATTATTGGATTAATTATCTGTGTTGGATTAGAATTTCTTTTTTTTCTTATCCATATGACTTATTGGATTAAGCGCTCGATGGATAAGACCCATCTTTTTTTATCAATATGGTTTTTTACTGCCGCCGTTTTTTCAATATCAAGATTGATGCAGTTCTTTTCTATAAATCCTATGGATGGTGTGTTTTTTGGTAAGACAAGCGCTTTATGCCATTACACAATTTTATTTTTTGGAATGAAGTTCGTTTACACTTACACAAACAAGGAACCCCGTTTAGCAGAAAAGTTTATTTTTTATGGAATGATGGGTGTATCAATTTTATTAATTCTTACAAGCGAGATTTATATAACTGATCAGCCAGCATTAAGGCAAACTGTATTTGGAGAAAAGTTCTATGGTGCTTTGGGTGGGAAATATTTTTTACCTATCGGGTTATTTTTACCATTCGCTTTTGTATTCCTCTTCTTTAAACTTCTCTTGGCAAAGAATGTTTACGATAAAAGTTTACTTGTTGTAATCGGCTTTGGATGTTCAGCATTATTTTCATTTATTGATATCATCATAATCAGATTCGGTTTTAATATAATTCGTTTTTATGATTACGCGTACCTTCCCCTCGGAATCGGATATACATTTGCAATGATAAACCATTATTCGGAAATGTACAACCAAATGGAATTGCTTGTTGAGAAAAGAACCGATCAATTGTTAAAAGCCAATGTCAGTTTAAAAGATGAAATACAAATTAGGATTGATGCCGAAAAGAATGCACTTCTTAATTTGGAAAAATTTGAAAGTATATATAATGGTGTTAATGAAGCTGTATTTGTTCTGACAAAGGAGGGAGTGATTGTTGATGTAAATGATAAAATGCTTCAGATGTTTAAATGCCCTTCAAAAGAAATTGCAAGAAATCTAAGCATTGCTGATATATCATTAAATGTTACTCCATATACACTTGTAGAAGCTTCAATATATATTGGAAAAGCAATGCGGGGAGAAAGCCAGGTCTTTGAATGGCAATCGAAAGATTTGGCAGGTAAAATATTCTGGAGTGAAATATATCTTAGCACCGCAATTATAGGATCGGTCAAATATGTGATTTCTACAATAAGAGATATTACCTCAAGAAAAGAAACCGAACTCGAACTCGCTAATTATCGATTGACACTCGAAGAAAAAGTTAAGCAAAGGACATATGAACTTGATAATTCAATTCACGAAAAAATATTTTTGAATGAAGAACTGCTAAAAGTAAACAAGGAAATTGAAAAACAGCGAAATGAACTTCTTGCGGCACTCGAAAATTTAAAAGTTGCTCAGGCAAAAATAGTTGAGTCGGAGAAAATGGCTGCACTGGGAATACTTGTAGCAGGTATAGCTCATGAAATAAATAATCCTCTTAATTTCATTTCTGGTAGCGTTACAAATGTTCAAACTTTGGTTGATGAATTACATGAATTAGTTAATTCAGGTTCACCCGGAAAATTATCCGAACGACAGTCTGAATTTGATATTCAATTCCAGGATCTGAAAAAATTTATTTCTTACATCGAGCTTGGTACAAATAGAATAACACAAATTGTAAATAGCTTAAGACTTTTCTCCAGATCTGATAATGAAGAAAAAGTTGAAGCAAGTGTTCAGGAATTAATTGAAGCTGTAATAATTATGCTGGATCATCAATTGAAAAATAGAATTACAATAACAAAAGATTTTGGAGATATTCCCAAAATCTTTTGCTACCCGGGAAAACTAAGTCAGGTCTTTTTAAATCTTCTGTCAAATTCAATTCACGCAATCGATAACGAAGGTTCTATTAGCATTTTTACTAGGCTTACAAATAATAACAATAGATTAGAGTGCACATTCAAAGATACTGGTCATGGTATTCCGGATGAAATTAAGGATCGAATATTTGAACCGTTTTTTACAACAAAAGAAGTTGGCAAAGGAACTGGTTTGGGGCTTTCAATTGTATTTGGAATTATTGAACAGCATAATGGAACAATTAAAGTAGTAAGTTCAAAGGGAGAGGGGACCGAGGTAATCTTAGACATACCAATTATCTAAAAAAAATATTATTTAGCAGTTGAAAAATTATTTTGCTTTATAATGAAACCGTTGGTTAAAATATTATACATAGACGATGAGGAAATTAATCTTGAATTGTTTAGATGGACATTCAAAAATCAATTCAATGTATTAACAGCAATCTCAGCAAAAGAAGGTTTAGCGGTTCTTGAAGCTCATGATGTACCCGTTGTGGTTACTGATCTTAAAATGCCCGAGATGGATGGACTTCAGTTAATCGAAATTATAAAGAGAAAATCGCCGGAAAAAATTTGTATTATGCTAACTGGGTTTATTGATCTTGCAGCAAAAGCAAAAAGTAACATTGTCTTCAACGTGCTGGCAAAACCCTGGAAAAAAAACGAGCTTCAAAAGGCTATTCAAACTGGAATAGAAGCTTATCAAAAAGAAATTAATTAATAATTCTATTTATATAATTTCTCTCAATCTCCGCACTTTAATACAATCTTTAAGGTGAATTATGATTTACATGCACAGAGCAAACTTAAAATGGATATTTACATTTTTGTTAATCATTTTTCTACGCTTAAACTTTGCACAGAATAAATTTTCAAATGACATTGATGGAAATTATCGCGATCCGCGTGTACGGGAATTTATTTATCCAACAAGAATAATCTGGTCTACTACAAATTCAGACAGTTCTCAAATTTTGAATCCAGCCAGACTGATCAATGTTAAAGAAAAACAAATCACATTATTAAATGGTGATTATTGCACGATGATTAATAAAGGCAGG
>DAIEQP010000065.1 GCA_027347805.1 Ignavibacteria bacterium
TGGAATAAAGTGCACAATGCTGCAAAACTTCTGCTTGACTTAGGCGTTGCAACAAACGCATTGGTTGTAGTAAATGACTACTCGGTAAAATATCCTGAAGAAATTTATAATTACCATAAAGAGCTTGGTCTAAATTATATGCAGTTTATTCCATGCGTCGAAACTGATCTTTCCGCTAACGATAAAGCATCAGCATATTCTGTCAAAGACGAGGAATATGGTGAATTCCTAAAAAAAATATTCGATTTATGGTACGCAGACATAAAAGATGGCATCGCCTCAACATCCGTTAGATACTTCGACAGTGTATTCTATAACTATGTCGGTCTAGATGCACCTGAATGTACTCTTGCTCAAGTATGCGGATCTTACCTTGTTGTTGAACATAATGGCGATGTTTTTTCCTGCGACTTCTTTGTTGAGAATGACTGGAAACTCGGCAATGTTTTAACTCATCGCATGGATGAGATGCTGAATTCACAAGTTCAAGAAAAATTCGGTCTGATGAAAGCTAACCTTCCGGCCGAATGTGAAACTTGTCAATGGTTAAAAAAATGTTGGGGTGGTTGTACAAAAGATAGAATAAGAGATCCACAGGATAAAGGTTCAAACCATTTTTGTGTTTCATATAAAATGTTTTTTGAGCATGCAGATAAAAAATTGACGGAGCTTGCAGATCAGTGGAAAGAGAATCAAGCTAATGAAAATTATTTCCGGAGTTAAAATGTTTAGAAAATTTTTTCTTATAATTCTTATTATAGGTTTTAACAAAGCAGTATTTGCAATGGATTCCGGTGATGATAAACTAACTAATCGAATTCCTTTTTTAATAAACTCAATACAAAAGAAGTTAACTGGAACAGTAGAAGCCTTTGGAGATCATTTAGTTTACCCGCGTTATGTTTCCGAATCAAATCAATGGATTACTCAGCCTATTAGAAGCTGGACCAGCGGATTTTTCCCGGGAATACTTTGGTATACTGCAGAACTCACAAAAGAAAAATCATTTGAATCCAGCGCAAAGAAGTGGACAGAGGGATTAAATCTGATTCAGTATTATCCCGGTTCGCATGATATCGGTTTTATGATTTTTTGCAGTTATGGCAATGGATATAGGATCACAAAAAATGAGGATTACAAAAAAGTAATATTACAAACTGCAAAAACATTAATTACCCGATTTGATCAAAATGTTGGTTGTATTAGATCGTGGGATCATAATACTGAAAAATGGGAATATCCTGTTATTATTGATAACATGATGAATCTCGAATTGCTTTTTTGGGCTTCACAAAACGGCGGCGATAAAAAGTTTTTTGATATTGCTTATAAGCATGCTGAAAAAACAATGATAAATCACTTCAGGCCGGATGGAAGTACGTTTCATGTTGTAAATTATGATACACTAAACGGAAAAGTTATTTCGAGGAATACGCATCAGGGATTTGCAGATGAATCTTGCTGGGCTCGCGGACAGGCATGGGCAATTTATGGATTCACAATGGCATTTCGTTTTACTAAAGATGCACGGTTTCTTTCAACGGCTCAAAAAGCAGCTAATTATTTTTTAAAACATCTTCCTGAAGATTTTATTCCTTATTGGGATTTTAATGCCCCAAATATTCCAAACGAACCTCGCGATGCTTCAGCGGCTGCAGTTGCTTCATCAGCACTATTCGAGTTAAGTCAATATGGATCTGATGATAAGCTCAAATCAGAATATTATAAAAATGCAGTTGCGATTTTAAATTCCCTCTCATCACCATAGTATTTTCTCAATGAATCATCACTTGGTATAATTGGTCACTCCGTGGGGAATAAGCCTTCAAAGAGTGAAGTGGATGTGCCGATAATTTATGGAGATTACTATTACCTTGAAGCTTTATTAAAATACAGAGACTATAATTTCAATAATAGTAAGCTGGGAAAAAGTGAATGAGGCAGTCATCTATAATCCTTTTTCTTTTCTCTACAATATTAATTGCACAGTCAAGTAGTTTAGTAAGTGTTGGATCTAGCGGAAAACTCGAATACAAAACATTTGCCAATACAGGTCAGACAAATTCTGTAAATAAAATTCCTGATTTTTCTTTCGCCGGTTACAAAGGCGGCGGTGTGGTATTGCCGGTTGTTCCTGTAGTTGAAACTCTGAACCCAATAAGCGGCGACGCCAAATCTTTAATCCAATCGGCAATTGATAGGATTTCTCTTCTGCCGTTAAATTCAAATGGATTCCGCGGAGCCATTCTGCTTAAGTCCGGCAAGTATGATGTTAATGGTGTATTGGAAATAAAAGCAAGTGGTGTTGTTTTGAGAGGTGAAGGTCAAAACACTCCCGATAAAAAAGGAACTGAATTATTTGCTTCTTCCAAAACGCAGCATGATTTTATTCAGTTGATAGGTAATGAAATTTCTTCGGCTTCAAATTCTGAAACAATCCTGGATACAAAACAATTTCCTTCAGCACGTACTTGGCAGGATTTTGATGTAAGAAAAGGCGTGACAGAAGAACTGGATGGAGATAAAATTATTTCATTTCATCTTACTGCCGATGCAAATCAATATGTTAATTATTCAAGCAAAGAAGATTCTTTGCAGTACAGACCTTATTTGGAAATAACAACTAAATCTTCTTCTGCCATTTTAAAAATTTATCCATCTGCTGATACATATGTTCAGGGAGGAACAAATTCCAAAAATAATTACGGAACCGAAACTTCTGTGGCAGTTAAAAATTCCGGCGCAACGAGCAGTGTTACTCGCGAAGGGTATTTAAGATTCGACTTATCAATTGTAAAAGACAGCGTAACAAAAGCAGCATTGAAAATGTTTGCTAGAAAAGATTTAGCAGGAGACCCTGCGGCTATTAAAATTGTTTTCATAACTGTTTCAGTTATTGATAATGATTCATGGGACGAATTAACTCTGAATTATGATTCACGTCCCGGTGCATCTTCTGCATCTTCAAAAAAAATAATTTCGGAATATGTCGCATCAGGTTCAAACGCATTTGATATTGATAATGTTGCAGGTTTATCAGTTGGTGATACAATAACTGTTACAAGAACACCGAATGATAGTTGGATTAATACGCTTGATATGGCTCAGTATGGCTGGATTGCCTCCGAATACCGGGTGTCATATGAAAGAATAATCACTGGAATTAAAGGAAATACAATAACAATCAATATTCCTCTTGTTCAAGCAATAGAAACAAAATTTGGGGGCGGCGAGATAACGAAAATTTCCGTGAAGGGAAGATTATTCAATTCCGGTGTAGAAAATATATTGATAACCTCTTTTTATACTGATGATAATGATGAAAGTCACGGCTGGAGTGCTATAACTTTATCTAAAACAACCGACTGCTGGGTTAGAAAAGTAACTGCAAGATATTTTGGTTACAGTTGTGTAGGTCTTTATTGGGCTTATAATACAACTGTAGAAGAATGTGCAATGCTCGATCCGAAATCTATTACAACCGGTTCAAGAAAATATTCTTTCTATATTGATAAAGGTTCATTCAATTTATTTCAACGGTGTTACACTCGGGGCGGAAGACATGATTATATAACAGGTTCACGTGTTGCGGGTCCAAATGTATTTGTTGATTGTTACTCAACTCAAACATATGCGGATATTGGTCCTCATCATCGTTATGCAACAGGAATTCTTTTTGATAATATACGCGGCGGTGAAACAAGAGTTCAAAACAGAAAAGAAATGGGTTCGGGACATGGATGGGCGGGAGCTCAGACAATGTTTTGGAATTGTCAATCTGATGTGAGCGAATTTAAAGTTGAGAGTCCTATTGGTGCAATGAATTGGGGAATCGGCTGTAAAGGAGTTTTGCAGAATGGTGCGGGCTTTTGGGAAAGCTGGGGTACAAACATTTCATTAAGAAGTCTTTATTTTCAGCAGTTACAAGATCGCTTGGGTCTGAAGGCTGTTGAAAATGTTACTATTAGTGAACAAAGAAAAGAAAGCATCTGGAATTCTTTATCAAAATGGGCAGGTATTGGCGACTATTCTGTTGTAACTGGAATTCAATCCGAAGGAAAAGATATTCCTTCACAATTTATTCTCGAACAAAATTATCCAAATCCATTTAACCCAGAGACAATTATCACCTTCAGACTTTCATCATTTAGCAGAGTTTCATTAACAGTTTATGACTTACTGGGAAGAGAAGTGATAAAATTATTGGACGAATACAAACAACCGGGAATCTATCACTCAATGTTAAACGCAAAGGAGCAGCAACTTTCTTCCGGAGTTTACTTATATACTTTAAGATGCGGCAACAACAGTGAAACGAAAAAACTTGTTGTGGTGAAATAATAAAGCAAATGAAAAAAATATTTTTATTAATACAATTTCTCTTTTCGATTTCATACTATGCACAAGTTATGCTTGAAGCAAATGGTCCTGGTAATACTTATGAGTTGATTAACAGTAAGTTTGCCCCGGGTTATGATGTCGTCGAAAATCCTGAATGTGTTCATTCACAGTTTGGCAGGCATATTTCCGAAATCTGGGACGATGATTTAAAAAAATATGTTTTTGAATTCTACATTCATGTCAATCCTGATAATGACAGGTGCATAAACTTTGACCGGCAAAGAGTTGAAATTAAAACTTATGAATCATCACCGGATAACTTAAAAGGAGTTCAAGGAGAAACTGTTACTTATAAATGGAGATTTAAGCTGCCTTCTGGATTTCAACCTTCAACTAGTTTTACACATATTCACCAGATAAAAGCAGTTGGCGGCGATGACGGTAACCCGATATTCACACTTACTCCTAGGAAAAGCAATCCTAACAAGATGGAATTGATTCATAATAATTCCACTAAAGTAGCAGTAGTAAATTTATCCTTATTTGAAAATACATGGGTAGAATGTATTGAAACAATTTTTATACACCCGACTAATGGTAAATATTCGCTGATAATTAAAAAAGTTTCTGATGGCAGTGTAATCCTTTCTTATTCAAATGATAAACTTCTTACAATGAGAGCGGACAACACATTTATCAGGCCCAAATGGGGAATTTACAGAAGTCTTGATCACCCAGAAGATTTGAGAGACGAGACAATTCGATTGAATGATTTTTCAATTAGTGAGGGTACAACTGGAATTAATTTAAACAGGAAAGAAATTCCACAAGAATTTATACTTGAACAAAATTATCCTAATCCGTTCAATCCTGAAACTCAAATTCATTATTCGCTTCCCTTCTCCGATCATGTTTCAATTAGAATATTTGATTTGCTCGGAAAGGAAGTTGTTAAGCTGGTAGATGAATATCAAAACGCGGGATTTCACAGTTTAACTTTTTCTAACAAAATTGAGTCTTTAAGAAGTGGTATATATTTCTATCGGTTGACAACCGGTGAATTTACCAAAACTAAAAAAATGATCCTGCTCCAATAAAATTCAACAAAAAAAAGAGGCATATATGAAAAAATTTCATTTACCTGTATTGTTTCTAATCATTTTATCAACACCACTTATTGCACAAATTACTTCAGCAGCTACAGGAAACTGGAGTACAGCTGCAACATGGGTGGGCGGTGTATTGCCGGGACCAAACGATGATGTAGTAATAGCCGATGGTCATACTGTTACACTTGATGGAAATTATACAATCAAGAATTTAACTGTTGGAGGGGGAACATCCGGTACATTTCAAACAGGAAGGACCGCTGCTTACACTCTAACTGTAACCGGAAATATTTTATGTAATGCCGGCTCTAGTTTTAAACCGCAGGGATCCCAAACCGGGACGGGTTCGCTCGTACATACAATAATTCTTTCTGGAAACTTTACTTTTAATGGATCAGCAACCGGATTTAATTTAAGAGCTGGAAGTGCGACAGCTGTACCTGCTACAGTTGGCGTATTAAATTTTGAATTTGTCGGATCCGGCAATTCAACAATAGCCGGTACTTATACTGTAAACGCAAATGCATTTAATGGTATAAAGATTAACAAGAGTGGAACTGGGAAAGTTATTTTGGCTAATACAGTTTATATTCTTTCTGGCAGTTCAAGCGATGTAAAATCTCAGAGTGTCTTGGACTTTACAAACGGAATAATTGAAACAGGTTCTAACACTTTAATCCATTCAACAACTACAACAACTAACATTGCTAATTCATCCAGTAAAAGTTATGTGAATGGAAATTTTGCAACAGGTGTAAACAACCAAACAAGACTCTTTCCTGTTGGAGATGCCGGCGGATATAGACCAATAACGATCAAGTCTACATCAGTTATAGGCCAGAGTACTGCAAATGGCTATCATCATGTAACTGTAA
>DAIEQP010000073.1 GCA_027347805.1 Ignavibacteria bacterium
ATGCAAATGTGTTGCACTTCCAACAAGGTTTGATCCGAAATGAATTTTACCGCAAAGCGTTACTCCCGCACGCATATGGGCTTTCATTGCCGGAATTACTATTAGATAATCTGATTGTGTAATAACCTTCGGAAGATAATCCGCGGTAAATGGATTTCCCGTGGTTCCATTATCTTTTAATATTTGTCCGCGGTCCGAATAATAAATAGAAGGTTTTATATCACTCGCCGGCACAGTTCTGCCAAGCGTTCCTTTTACATCAAGATATGTAACATTTGGAAATTCATTATGAAGCATATCATAAAAATGCTTATACATATGTTTCATTGGATCACCGAGTGAAATATTCTCCTGTTTTATTCCACACACATTTACCAAATGTCTCAGAATTGCGAGCACTACTTGGGGAGAGGTCTCGGCCATTCCATATCTTGTTGTATTTTTTACACTGTAATCCACATCAATTGTATTATCACTTGCACTCACCTGATTTGTACGAATAAATATTTTCTCTCCATCCTTGTATCCAATATTTCCTTTTCCATGAGTTTGATTAAAATATTTGAAAAGAGATTCCCATGCGTCTTTCAAATTATTTTTATCAGTTAATTTCATAACGGATTCATCAACCATTTTTACAACAGCACTCAGGTCTGTATTTTTATCCATAAACCAGCCATCACCAAATTGATTAGTACAATTTTCATTAGTGGCTTTTGGATCCCAGATCCAGACAACTCTTCCAGGATTAATTCCTCTTGCTGCACCAACAGGTTGGTTTGGACCAAGCAACAATTTGGAATTCGCATATACAGGGATTGAATCATTTGTGAGTGTTAATATGACTGTGAATAAAGCTAGAACAAACAATAAAATGGAAGCAGAATATTTTGCATTGATGAAACTAATTTTAGACCATCTGAAAGCAAAGAATGCAGTTGTCAGCCCAACTATATAAATTACGAAACCAGACATTACAGGGTAAGCAGCTTTCATACATGGATATTCAGCGCGGCTTGGTTTAGGAATAACTCTGATCAAAAACCAGCAAGTAGAAAATAAGCCGACTATAATAAATATTAGCCGGGCAGGTATTTTAATTCTCGACAACAATGCGGGGAGAATTTCTATAAACTTCTTAAATGATTTCATGTTTCCCATCGATGCAAATTTATTATTTGCTATTATTTCTTAATCCGTAAATTTTAAAGTTGCTTATCTGCAAATGACTTCTGGTCGTTCGAATACCAAAGTATCCTTCCTTTAATGGATTTTCATCGTTGTAATCAAATAATTTTTCACCATCCATATAATAAGATGTAATTCCGTTGCTGCAGATTATTCTGATCGAATATTTTTTATTGCCTTTTAACAGATGATCTCTGTCCAAATATTCTTTTATAACCGGTTTAGTATTGCCGAAATATTTTCTGAAACGAGTTGTTGAGTTTTCATTTCCGCCAAAACCAACATAGTACAAATTCAGATTATCGTATGAAGGAAAGCTTCCATTGCGGGTAAATAAATTATTATTGGCAGGATCTAAAGCCATCCAGAAAACATTAAGATCGGAAACGCGGTCATTAACCCCCCCGGAATCAACAACTGTAGCATCATAAGTGATTTCTACATTTCCGTTTAATTTGTTTTTATACCATAAAGTTGCACCGGCTGAAGAACTGATATCAAGCACACCATTTTTAATTTTATATGAAGATGAATTAGGTTTTTCAAATTCAGCAATCCAATTACTCTCATCATTTATAAAATTATCGAAGTGAATAAGATTACCGGTTGTGTTCTCTTTGGAAATAGAATCAAACAAAGAAGACAGGAGGAATTCACCTGGTTTTAAATCACGTTTTGAAAAAGCAACAGATGCAATCGCGCCTTTAAAAAACCATATTTTATTCATCCTCATGCCAAGAGAAACATTTGCACTATCAACCGGAATGTAATTTACTTTTCCGCTCATCTCTTCAATTCCATTCACATAATGCCTTGCCATACCATTATTATAGACAAACACTACGTGATACCAATTATCAACTGGATGAGGATTATTTTTTGCGAGACATGTAAGCAAAGCTGAGTCTGCGCGGATATGGGTATCGATATACCATTCTTTTTTTTCGTTCAGTCTCAATTCAATTAGAAAGCGTCTGTTATTGCGTGGAGGACTTTGGACATGAAGAAATCTCTGTTCAACATTTTTAGGAAACGAATCGTATGGTTTGAAAATGATTTCCGCGGTAAATGATTTTTCTTTATTCAGCGGAAATCCCTGCACAATTATTCCATCGTCAACACCATCAAATTCAACAGCTTTGCCGAATGAAAAGTCTTTTACAGCCGGGTTTCCAAAAATCAGTACAGGCAATCCACCAATTTTATTTAGATTATCCATACTCCAAACAAAATTAGAATTTTCCTGAGCAATACTAATACTGCAACTTAAAAACAAAGTTAAAAGAAAAGCTGTTAGTATTTTTCTACTAATATGATTTTTACTTTTTACCTGAATACTTGCTTTCAAAATTTACGCTCTCCTTTAGTTAATTATTATTCATTCTCCAGGTAGGTTTGAATCTGCTTTTTTGTCAAAACACTTTTTACTGCATCAATGCCAAGCCGATCCTTAAGCTGGGACAAATACAAACTTTTCGGTTCAACAGGAGAATTAATTGACTCAATAAATCCATCGCCAATTGCTGTTTCTCCGTTTTCATATTGAAATTTTTTCTTGGCATGGAACTCAACCCATTTAAGTGTCTCAGTAAAATCATAAACAAATGATTTATAATAATCGTAGCTGCCTGAATGGTTTCGGCCAATGACAAAATTTTGTCCCGTTGGTGGTTTCTGGATGAAAAAAAATTTCGCATCGCAATTCCAAAACAGCATATTTACTCCGGTCCATCCATGGCCGCTGCCCGAAGAACTTCTATTTACAGCCTGCATCCATGCCCAAGGACCTTTCACAGTTACATTATCCCACAGACAACCTTGAGACCAGCGGTGATGCGCCTCAGTCATACTCCAAGAATGTTCTCCAATGCAATCAAAAAAAACATTGGGCCCGCAAGTCTGGCTCTGCAATACAAAATCGTGTCTTCCCTCTTTTGAATAACATCTCTGAACAAGATTCAATTGTCCCCCGATACAAAAACTGTATCGTCTCCCGCCTTGAATAATAGAAACCGGTTCCAAATATTCACAATCCTGAACTGTAACATTTTTTGATGTTCTATTTATGCTTACGCAGGAATAACCGAAATAAACTGAAGTAACATTTTTAACCCAGCAGTTTTCTGCTTTTTCAATTTCAACCGCTATCCAGCCATGCTTTTCATCTGCAAAATTCTTTTGATAATCCTTTTGTGGTTCAGTACTATTTAATCCATTCCGAACCATCTCCAGAGTTAAATCCTTTAGCTGAGTCGAATCGTAGCAGGATTCTAATCTCAGATTTTCAATACCAACTTTAGAAATTCTTCCTGCAAAGCTGTACTTAAACAAGAAGCTTCTGCTAAGTTCCTGATTCAAAGCATCTACAATCGGAGCGTCAAGAGTTATTTGATCTTCATTGATAGAAATAATTTTTCTTTCCCACGCCAAATTATACTGCTGGGGCTGCCAATCTTTAACTTGAGGAAAATCTTTTGGCAGGTCATCTGTTCCCAAAGCATGAAGCCACTCAGGTGTTCCAGGACGAAATACACAAACATTATCTCCAGCTTTGAAAAGTCTGGGATCAGCTGCGTGTACAATATTTGTTCCTACCGGCACATACTCATCAGTTAACTCACTTCTTGAATCTTTTATTTCCTGCCTTTCACCAGCACCAACAATTTTTACAAAACTGTTTTTTTCTTTTAAAGCATCAATTAATTTTGTTCCAGATTTTTGATTACCCTCACCTCTTAATACCACTCCTGAAGTTTCGATTTTAATACTGCTCAACAAATAATAAGTCCCTTTTGTTAAAAGCACCGCCCCTCTAAAACCATATTCGTTCATCGGTAATCTTGAAACTTTATCAACCGCATCCTGAATTCTTGGTGCATCATCAGTATAATTTTTAACTGGGTGAAGAATAGTTTTTACCGGTATTTCAGGAAGCTTAACTCCTCCTCCCATATAACCGACATTCGAGAAATCTATTATTCTATCATTTTTTTCACTTACCGGCACATATACTAACCGACCAGATTTATCCATGTAAACTGCTTTGGATTTATCAAAACCCAATGCCTGCGTTCTTGTACACATTAAATTTTGTGTCAGAATAATTATGACTAAGATTGCAGTAGTATTATTAAATCTTATTTTCATTATTCAACATTTACTAATTCTTAGTGATTCGTTTTAGCAGTTCAAAAAATTCTTTTTTCTTTTGCGAATTAATACCCCAGTCAACAGGGACACTCTGATATCCCTCGCTGAAAGTAGGATCACCAGGTTTCAAAGTTTCTCCTCTCTTCCTAAAATCAAAGTAACCCCATGAAGCGCCGGCTTTGAATGCATTAACCATATTGTTTACTGGTTTATCAAAATCGAAATGGTCATCTTCATTGAACAAGATCGGCATTGAATGAAATCCTTTTACCTCCTTAGTCAGTTTAACCATTTCAGTTATTCTCTTTGGATCATTAACACCATTACCGTGGAGAAGAATAAAATCTGCAGATGTAACTACTTTTGATGTTGGGATTTGATTTCCTGTAAAACTTGTTGAGACATAGAATCTATAACCGCTAGAAGGATGTTTTTTGTTTTTTACAAGATCAATTAATTCAACCACCCTTTCCGGCTTTAGAATTTCATGATCGTATGAACTGGAATTACATTCATTATTAATTTCTATCAAAATGTTTCTATAGTTCTTTTCAAACAACCAATCAATTGTGTTATTAACCGCAACACAAACCGCTTGTTCATTCTGAAGATGCTCATCCTGGCCGAAATAGAATAATCCAAGAATCACAACCATTCCAATTTCATCCGCCCTGTTAAGAATTTTTTCGAGACGTGCGAAATAATTTTCGCGAAGTTTTCCATTCTCATAAAAGCCAGGATTAATCCACCCTTTGTTGCCGTAACCTGTCGGACTTCCGCCTTGAATATTAATTGTGAATGCACGCAATCCATGCTGATACCAATCGGGCATTGCAGCAATAAATTCATCCGTATTTCTGTCTGCGTTCCATTCGCCGGTATCAGGATATTTCCAAAGCGCTCTTGTTTCAGGATTTAGATCATCAAAAATTCCTTGAACCATTCGCGAGTTTGGGAGAAGTCCTTCCAAAGAAATACCATCAAGAGAAATACCCTTTAACGTAATTTCATTGTTGATAAAAAACTTTTCACCTCGAATAGCAACCACAGTTTTTCGTTGAGGGAAAGATGAAGTTAGCCCCACGAAAACAATTAGAATAACGAATAATAAGTTTGTGTAATATTTTTTTTTCATTTGGCTAATTGCAATTTTATTTATTTTGTTTCATTCAAAATGGGTGAAGAGTTTTTAGCAATCTCAATATCATTTTTAACTTCATTTAGTAGGTTTGCCCAGGAAAATTTGGAAAGAGGTCTGCTATTCCCGCTTTCAACATATTTGGGATTTAAGTGAACTAAAGAAATTTCGTTCATATACTTATTCGTAATTGATATTACTTTATCCCAATGATTTAACGCCGATTTAAGATGTTGAATACTCTCTTTTTGTTTTTCAATTTTTCCACTTATACGAAATTGCTGCAGTGCAGTGCCTCCTTTTAGTTTTTCGCTAAAGTACAAACTAAGATATGCCCATGTTTTTATATCATCAATTTCGTGAATCAAAGTTGGATTGTTGGTTTTAATATTCTTGATTAATGTCAAAGCTTTATTACCATCATTTTTTAACCCGGCAGCTAACTGCAGAGGAGTAATTTTGTTTTTTCGAGTGTAATTACCGTCAACAAAATCTTTGATGGAAACAAGATTTGTATCGAGTGTAACTGTTTTTATTATTTCGTTAACGGAAATAAATGGAGAAAGACTATCGTATAAACACTTGCTGAAGGAAGGTGCATTTGCCAGAAATCCTTCGGAGTACAAAGTAAAATCCCATGATGATGCATAAAACGAAGCCAGTTTCAGCGGCATTTTATCTGCAAGTTTATGTGCCTTAACTAATTTGTTGCCAAAATTAATTTTATACTTTTTATTAAATGCATTCGCGATTATTTCATCTTTCACTGTTGGGTCGTACATCAACCGGCCCCAGAGCTGATAAAAAAGCCATTGTTTTTCAAAGGCATATTTCCAGGTAAGATAAACTCCCGGTTTGGTTATATATTCTTTTGCAGGTATATAAGTTTCAGAACCAATTAAAAACCCTCCCACATAATCCTGAGAATTTCTTTTAAGGACTTCTCTAATAAAATCCGGTTCACCCCAACGCAAAACAAAGAAATCTTCATTCCTCATTGTGTAAATCATTTTATAATTCTTTGGCATGGGTTCCCACAAGGATTTCGATCGTGACCCGCCATGAATGTACATTAAATCTGGCGTTGCGTGACTGTGGGACCAATTAAACTTTACATCCATGTAAACGGTACCAAGTCTGTCTGCATTTTCTTCAACAGCTTTTCTTGTAAGCTCAGGTGCTGGATGTGTGTGTGCACGAATGATAAATTCAACCTTGCGTCCAGCGTTTTTTATCTGATCGAAGTATGTATCGACAATCCAATTTTGCCAAACTTGTTCATCCAC
>DAIEQP010000076.1 GCA_027347805.1 Ignavibacteria bacterium
TAAGCCCGTTGGAATAATAATGATTCCCGTTTTCTTTCTTGCCGAAAAGAATTTTAAGGATAGACTAAAATTTCTTTTCATTCCATTCATTGCTTTTGGGTTTCAATTCATTCCATATATTTTCACGACAAATCCATTTGAGGCATTTTTGATTTATACTAAGAATTGGTTTTATAACGGATTAGTTTTCAATTTCCTAAATCACTTCATACATAATAATCAAACGTCAAGAATGATCTGCAGCGGGATGCTTTTCATTTTGGTGCTGCCTATTTATTTTTCAAAAAAGAAATGGGAGGATAAAATTTATTATTCGCTCATAATGCTAATGATTTTCTCTCCCGTAGTTCATCCCTGGTATATTGCATGGGTCGCAATATTCATCTCTCTAAATCAAAAATGGAGTGCTATAGTTTTCACAGCGGCATGCAGTTTAACTTCTTTTACTCTTATCAACTACATATCAACTGGCGTTTGGAAAGATTACTGGTTAGTTCAATTGGTAGAATATATTAGTCTAATAATTTTTATTTGCCTGGAATTTTTTCCTCAATCGCAAAATCGGTTGTATAAATTAATTCGTCAACCTGTTGAGAATTAATGATCTCTTTTTTATTTCATTTAGTAACTTTTAATTATCAGAGAACAATGAAGTATTTCTCCTTTTTGTTTTTTTATTTCCTACTGCAATAGCTAACGCTTGCCTGGTGCCTACAAGTATTAACATCTGAGAAGCTCTTGTAATTGCAGTATATAACAGATTGCGCTGCAGCATTATAAAATGAGCAGCAGATATCGGTAGAATTACGCATGGATATTCCGATCCTTGAGATTTATGTACTGTAATTGCATAGGCAAGCGTGATATCTTCGAGTTCAGCAAATTCGTATTGAACATTTTTACCAGAAAAATTTATTTCCATTATCTGGTCTTCATTGTCAACCGATTCAATAATTCCAATATCACCATTATAGACTTCCTTATCATAATTATTCTTTAGCTGCATAACTTTATCACCGATTTTATAATTTTTCTCGCCGCGATTATGAGCAACTTTCCTTTGGTTAAGTACTTCCTGCAGTCTTATATTCAAATTGTTTACACCAACTTCACCTTTATACATTGGTGTTAAAACCTGAATATCTTTTACCGGATCAAATCCATATTTATCCGGCAACCGTGATGAGCATAATTCAATTATCAAGTCCGCTATTTTAGAATTATCCGACTCCTGTATAAAAAAGAAATCTGCTTCTTCATTATTATTAATTGAGGGTAGCTCACCATTATTAATTTTATGGGCGTTAACAACAATACTACTTTTCTCTGCCTGCCTAAATATTTTTGTAAGCTTAACAATTGGAATGATACCTGACAAAATCAGGTCATTTAAAATATTTCCGCTTCCAACCGAAGGTAATTGATCAACATCTCCAACTAGAATAAGCGTCGTTTCAGGATTCACAGCACTCAACATACTGTTCATTAACAAAGTATCAATCATTGATACTTCATCAATGACAAGTAAATCTGCTTCCAACGGATTATCTTCACCCCGCTGAAAGAATTGATCCTGCGGATTAAATTCCAGCAAACGATGAAGTGTTTTGGCTTCCATTCCAATTACTTCACTCATTCTTTTAGCCGCCCGTCCAGTTGGTGCAGCAAGTAAAATATTTTTCTTTAGTTGTTTATACGAATCGATAATTCCTTTTAGAGTTGTAGTTTTACCAGTCCCCGGCCCTCCCGTTAATATCATAATTTTATTCGTGAGAGATTTTCTTACTGCGTCCGATTGTTCTTCAGATAGATCCAGATTCAGTCTTATTAACTTCAATTCCTTTTCGGTGAATTTTGATTCTCCAGCAGCTAGTAGTTTTATTTTGT
Organism: Ignavibacteria bacterium; assembly: GCA_027347805.1. Lineage (GTDB taxonomy): Bacteria > Bacteroidota > Ignavibacteria > Ignavibacteriales > Melioribacteraceae > Stygiobacter. The sequence goes on from DAIEQP010000076.1 coordinate 1,888, forward strand.
GTTCAATGTATTTTTCAGCTTCATATAAATGAGCTAAATAAACTTTCTCCTGTACGATATAAATCAAATTTTCTTCCTGCATTTCTCTCATCAGCAAAAGTGAATCTGATAAATCGATACCAAGCATATCAAAACATTTTTTATTTAATTCATCCGAAGTAAGATAAACATGACCGTCAGAAGCTGCTTCATTGAGAATATAAACAATCCCTGCTTTTATTCTTTTGGGATGATCATCACTGAACCCAACATTTTTTCCAATTGAATCTGCGATTTTAAATCCAATGCCCCACACATCGTAAGTAAGCTGATAAGGATTATTCTGGATTACTTTAATTGAATTGATTCCATATACTTTATAAATTTTTACAGCATAAGCCGGAGATATATCAAAACCTTGCAGATATATGATAATTTCTTTAACAGCTTTTTGTTCTCCCCAGCTCTTTTTTATCTGCTCTAATTTTTTCGAACCGATCCCCTCAATTTCGAGAAGCCTATCAATATTATTATCCAGCACATCTATAGTCGTATCTTCAAACTGCTCAATTATTTTTTCAGCTGTTACAGGCCCTATTCCTTTGATCATTCCTGAACTTAGGTATTTTGCCAACCCAGTTTTTGTTGACGGAATTACTATCGAATAAGAATCGATCCTAAATTGCATTCCATACTTGGGATGAGTTTCATATTCACCAGTTAACTTTAATTTTTCTCCCGGCTTAATATTTATCAATATACCAACAGCTTTTATACCATTAGATAATGAAGCGACACAATAACCTGTGGACTCGTTTATATAAAGATAACTATCTAAGATTGCTTCAATCGTAATCATATTGCACTTATTAATAATCAAAATTATTTTTTTCTTCAGGAAATGTTTTTAACTGATGCTCAAGACTTTTCCAATTGGGCAGATAGCAGCTCATCAAAGCTTTGAATCTATGATTATGGCTTCGCTCAAACAAATGAATCATTTCATGAACAATAATGTATTCAAGAATTTCGGTTGGTTTTTTGGCAAGCTCCAAGTTGAGCCAGATACGAGATACTCTTGTATTGCAAGTACCCCATCTAGTTTTCATTATTTTTACACCAAATTCAGTAACGTGAACGTTCATTATCATTTCCCACTTTTTTATTATTTCCGGTACAGTTTCTTTCAACCGATCTCTGTACCAATCATCAACGATTTTCTTGCGAGAGGTTTTTGTAGAGTCGGGTTTAACAAATAAAGTAATAGTACGCTCACCTAAAACAATCTTTTCTCGAGCACTTGTAGCAACTACATTCATTTCATATTCTTTACCAAGAAAGTAGTGAACTTCACCTGTTCTGAATTCATAGTAGTGATGTTTGCTCTGGTTAATAATTTTCTGACGGTTCTTTTTTATCCAATCTATTTTTGAATAAATAAAACTAATTAAATCTTCCTGGTTTATTCTTGGCGGAGTTGTAATTAATACTCTGCCATCAGGAGGTAGAATTCTGAGATGAATATTTTTAATATACTTGTAAATGATATCAATACTCACTCCATCAACTTCAATTTTTTCTTTTCTCTTGATTTCTCTTTTTCTAAACCAGTTAATCATTTATTTAAAAACCTAATTTGAAGAATGGAAAGATAACAATTCTTAATTTGTCTCAATTGCAAGCAGCTATTTGTTTTGATAAATCCCTTGTATGAATTGACAAGGGATTTGATTGTAAAGCGTTAGTCTTCTTTAATTTTCTTTTCGAACCAGCTAAACACTGCCGGTATAATCAGCAATGTTAATAATGTTGAAGTTATCAATCCCCCAACCACAACAGTTGCAAGAGGTTTTTGAATTTCAGAACCGGTTCCGCTGGAGAAAAGCATCGGCATCAAACTAAAAATTGCGATTGATGCTGTCATTAAAACAGGGCGCAGTCTGTCCATACTCCCTTTTCTGATTGCTTCATTTGATTCAATTCCATTCTGGCGAAGCTGCTGAATATGCGAAACCATAACGACTCCATTCAAAACAGCAACTCCGAATAAAACAACAAAACCAATTGAAGCTGGAACAGATAAATAAAGACCAGAAATAAATAAAGAGAATATTCCTCCTATCATTGCAAGGGGAAGAATTAACAATACAAGAAGAGCCAGCCGAACTGATCTGAATGTAATAAACAAAAGAAGAAATATTAACGCTGTAACAATTGGCCAGATAATCAGCAATTTATTCATTGCTCTTTGCTGATTTTCAAATTGACCTCCCCATGTTAAATAATATCCCGAAGGCAGCTGAACTTTTTCTTTTATTTTTTCTTTTGCTTCATTTACAAAGCTTCCAATATCCCGTCCACTGACATTCATTTCGATTCCAATTCTTCTTATGCCATCTTCACGACTAATTTGCACAGGTCCTTCAATCATTTTTATTTCTGCAAGCTGTGCAAGAGGAATATTAACACCAGGTCTTACTGGGACAAGTATATTTTCAATTGCATTAATTGAATTTCTGTTCCCTTCTTCAAGTCTAACCGATATATCAAAACTCCGGTTCTCTTCATAAAATTTGGATGCTGCCTTCCCGGCAATTGCAATTTCAATAACATTTTGAACATCCTGGATATTAATTCCATAACGAGCAATCAAAGACCTATCAATATTAATTGTAAGGTAAGGCTGGCCGGAAATTTTCTCTGTCATCAAATCAGTCCCGCCATCTATAGTAGAAAGCACTTTTGCAATTTCATCAGCTTTATGCTTTAGTATATCTAAGTCTTCTCCAAAAAGTTTTACAATTAATTGAGCTCTTGTCCCGGCAACAAGTTCATCAATTCGGCATTGAATTGGCTGACTGAACCCAAATGCCATTCCCGGAATTGATTCTAATGAGGTTCTCATTTCATTAGTAAGTTCTTCTCTTGAAATATTTCTATTCCATTCACTCTTCGCTTTTAGAATTCCAACATAACCGGTTTTATCTACTCCGCGTGTATCAAGCGCAACACCCGTCTGCCCAGTTCTGCTGACAACAGTTTCAAGTTCCGGAAATTGTTTCAATTTTTTTGCAGCTAATTGATTTACTTCCATCGCTTTTGAAAGTGACACTCCGGGTAAAAGTGCAACATCCATATCGAATGAACCTTCGTCCATAATCGGGATAAATTCTGTACCGACTCTTGTAAATAAAAATAAAGCAATCAGGAACATAGCCCCTGCTACTGCAAGCACCTGACTTCTTTTTTTAATCACGATATCAAGCATTGAGGAGTACATTCTCCCAGCATATTTCATAATTATACTTTCTTTTTCTCTCTGTGGTTTTAAGAGGATCAGACAAAGAGAAGGAATAACGAAAATAGAAAGCAATAAAGAAGAAAGAAGAGCAATTGCAACTGTCTTTGCA
>DAIEQP010000087.1 GCA_027347805.1 Ignavibacteria bacterium
AAAATAAAATTCTTCTGGGGAGATGAAAGATGTGTTCCGCCAAATGACCCTGAAAGTAATTACTTGATGACTGACAAAAGCTTGTTCAGCAAAATTCAAATTCCCTCAAAAAATATTTTCCGCATTCAAGGTGAGGATAACCCTGATAAAGAAGCCAAACGGTATTCAAATGTGATTACAAATGAAATAGGATTTAAGAATAACATTCCAAATTTTGATTTGATGCTTTTAGGTTTGGGAGAGGATGGGCATACTGCATCTATTTTTCCAAATCAACTGGAATTGTTTTCTTCTAATAAAATTTGTGCAGTAGCAGATCATCCGGCAACAAAACAAAAACGGATTACATTAACCGGGAAAGTAATCAACAATTCGTCAAAAATTATTTTCCTGGTAACAGGAAAGAGTAAATCAGTAATTGCTGATAAAATCATAAACAAAAAGAAAGACTATAAAAATTTTCCAGCATCTTTTGTTAATCCGGTTCAGGGAGAATTAATTTGGATGCTTGATGAGCCAGCTGCTGAAATGCTTAAATAATTTATCCAACCAGAATTTCTTCTTTTTCACTTTTTAATTGGGTTGCAAATTCTTCCACAGGTTTTCTTTTCCTTGGTGTAACCTCACGGGTTTTATACGGTTCATCAAGTTTTTCAGGTAAATCAAGATAGCCGAGAGCAATCATAACGAAAGGATCATATTCTTCAGTATCAAGTTTCAAAAGTTCAGTCACTTTAGTTTTGCTAAAACCGCCAAGCACATGCCCGTATATATTCATTGATGCTGCCTGAAGAATCATTGTTGCATTTGCCGCGCCTACATCATGATAAGCTGCTCCATTTATGCTTCCATCATCATATTTTTTCTTGACAAGACAGACCATAAGCACAGCAGCATCTTTAGCCCATGGTTTGTTTCCGCCATTTAAACAATCTGCCAGCTTATTAAAATTTCCGGCATCATCTTTATGCACATAAACATACCGCCAAGGCTGATAATTCATTGCACTAAATGTCCATGAACCAGCTTCAAGAATAGTATTTAATTCATCCTTTGAAATTCCTTTTCCGGAAAAGGAACGTGCACTAAATCTTTTTTTAATCAGTTCGTGAACCGGGTATTTCGTTTTTGCTTCCTTAATCATTTTTATACTTTTTTATTACTAAACATCATCAATAATAATCGAGTTCCCCACGAAGTAACTTTAATTTACCTACTTCTTTTCCTAATTTACTGATGCTAAAATAAAATGAGGATTTAATGAAACGACTTGCTGTAATCTTTTTATTATTTGCTGCATCAACACAAATCATTCCGCAAAAACATGCTATGACAGTTGAAGACATGTGGAAGATGAAACGTGTTGGGGCATATGATATTTCTCCTGATGGAAAAACAATTGCATTCACAGTAACATTATATAGTATGGAAACAAATAAATCCAATGCGGATATTTATTTGATGAATGCCGACGGAACAAATCTTTATCCATTCAAAAACTCGGACGCAAGTGAAAGCGCACCGAAATTTTCTCCGGATGGAAAAAAAATTGCTTTCTCAAGGAAGGGACAAATCTGGATAAGTAACATTGATGGATCTGACGAAAGCCAATTAACCGACATTTATTCAGGCGCTTCAGGAATGGTTTGGAGTAAAGATGGAAAGAAAATTTTATTCGTTTCTGATGTCTATCCGGACTGCCCTGACCAAAACTGCAACAAACAGAAAGACGAAGAAAATGAAAAAAGTCAGGTAAAAGCATCAATCTTTACAGAATTACTTTACAGGATTTGGGATCACTGGCGCGGTCCAAAACGCAGTCATCTGTTCTGCTATGATCTAACAACAAAAGAATATTCTGATTTAACATTCGGCAGCGCCAACGATGTTCCTCCGGTAGATCTTGGTTCATCAAATGATTATTCATTCTCACCTGATGGAAAAGAAGTAGCATTTACAATGAATCCTGATAAGGTTACAGCAACAAGCACAAACAATGAGATTATGATTCTTAATCTTGCCAATTTAAAGAAAGAATCCAAAACCCCATATACCATAATTTCTTTAAGCAAGGGAAATGATAATCAGCCTGTTTATTCACCAGATGGAAAATATATTGCTTATCGCTCAATGGCACGCGCAGGATTTGAAGCTGATAAACTATCATTGATGCTTTATGACAGAGCGACAAAACAAATAAAGAATATTACAGCAAATCTTGATAGATCAGTTGGAGAAATTGTCTGGTCACCTGACTGCAAATACATTTATTTTGATTCAGGAAATGAAATTAATCAATCACTTTTCAGAATTGAACTTTCCAGCGGAGAGACAAAATTATTATTGAAAGATGGTTTTAATAATACGCTGAAAATTTCTCCTGATGGAAAGGTTCTCTTCTTTGCAAGACAAAAATCAACTTTGCCAACAGAATTATTTTCAATTGCTGTCGATGGAACTCAATTGAAGCAATTAACAAATTCGAATGGTGAAATTCTATCAAATTTAGTTATGAATGAAGTTGAAACATTCTGGAGCCCCGGTGCTAAAGGTGCTAAAGTTCAATCGATCCTAAGCAAGCCACCTTTTTTTGATGCAAACAAAAAATATCCATTAATATTTTTAATTCATGGCGGGCCGCAGGGTGCATGGGAAGATAATTTTCATTACAGATGGAACTTACAGCTCTTTGCATCTAAAGGTTATGTAGTTGTTGCAACTAATCCACGCGGATCTACAGGTTATGGTCAAAATTTTACTGATGAAATTAGCGGAGATTGGGGAGGAAAAGTTTATACTGATTTAATGAACGCATGTGATTATGCAATAAAGAATTATAAATTCATTGATTCTAAAAATACATTTGCCGCCGGTGCATCGTACGGCGGTTACATGATTAACTGGCTTGAAGGTCACACTACAAGATTCAATGCGGTTGTCAGCCAGGATGGTGTATTTAATATGGAAAGTATGTTTGGATCTACTGATGAAATATGGTTCGATAATTGGGAACATGGCGGACCTTACTGGAAGGACAGATCAAATTATGAAAAGTTTTCGCCGCACAGGTTTGTACAAAATTTCAAGACACCGATGCTAATTGTTCATGGCGGTTATGATTTTCGAATTCCCGAAACACAGGCAATGGAATTATTTACTGCATTACAATTGAATAATGTACCGAGCAAGTTTTTGTATTTTCCCGATGAAACACATTTTGTGAGCAAACCGCAAAATGCTCGTTTGTGGTGGAATACAATTTTTGA
>DAIEQP010000103.1 GCA_027347805.1 Ignavibacteria bacterium
CAAAAATTAGAACCGGCAAAGCTACAACTGCTCTTCTTGATGGAATTAAAGTTGATTATTATGGTACGCTGAGCCCATTAAATCAAGTTGGAAATGTTACTGTAATTGATGCACATACAATAGGAATTACACCTTGGGATAAAAGTATGGTGCAGGCTATTGATAAAGCAATTCTTGCTGCAGGGCTTGGATTAAATCCTATTAGTGATGGCACAAATCTTAAAATACCCATTCCACCTTTAACAGAAGACAGAAGAAAAGAATTAGTAAAACTTGTAAAAAAGTTTGGTGAGGAATCGAAAGTTGCATTAAGAAATGTCCGCAGAGATGCAAACGATCATCTTAAAAAACAGGAAAAGGATAAGAAACTTACTGAAGATGAATTAAAAGAAGCTGAAAAGGAAACTCAGAAATTGACTGACGAACATATTGTAAAGATTGACGAAATCATCAAGCACAAAGAAAAAGAAATTATGGAAGTATAGTATTCTGTAGTCAGGAATTTATTATAAAAACCTCTCAAGATACTTGAGAGGTTTTTTTATGGTAATTTGAAATTCAAAGCCACAGCAAATTTTGTTTTTACTGGAACACCGTTTTGAGTAGCAGCAGTAAATTTAGATTTTTTAACTGCTTTCACTGCCTCTTCATCACAGCCGGCGCCAATACCTTTTACAACTTTTACTTCTTCCACATCACCTTTTTCATCCAAGTAAACCAGAAGGTAAACCTTTCCGGATACTTGTGTTTTGATTGCCATATCCGGGTATGTTACTTTCTTGAATACATTTTCATACCCGCCAACAGGTGTTGGAGTTTGATCAACTGCAATTTTGTAATCTTCCTCGTTCGGAAACAAAATTGAATTGTTTGCTTTTGCTGTTGAAAGAGAAAAACAAAACAAAACTGCATTTATTAAGAAAAAACTAATTTTTTTCATAGCTGCCCCGCTACATTTGGTTAATTATCGAATCGAAACCGGAATACTTTAGCATTCAAAATGATTTTTTGTAAATAATATTAATAGAGTATTTAGTCTAAACATGCTCGCTATAAACTGGTTTTTATGAAACAAACAATAAATGCAGCATCCCTGATATTTTCTCAGGTTTCTTATTAAAAATTCCTAAAACACAAGTAATATTTTATTTCCAAATAAAATTATTCGATTTTTTGTTACAAACATTCTCCCTATTTTCTCTCTGTAAGAAAAATTTAATTCAAAAATTTGAAAAAAATCTTTTGAGAGGATTTTATGAGTGTAACAAAAGAAGAAGCTCTTATATATCACAGCCAAGGAAGAAAAGGTAAAATTGAAGTAATACCTACAAAACCTTGTTATACAGCAAGAGAGTTATCGCTCGCATATACGCCTGGTGTGGCAGAACCTTGTAGAGAAATCGAAAAGAATGATGATGACGTTTACAAGTACACAGCTAAAGGAAATTTGGTTGCTGTTGTTTCAAACGGAACCGCTGTTCTGGGACTTGGAGATATTGGTCCACATGCAGGAAAACCTGTGATGGAAGGTAAAGGTGTTTTGTTTAAAAGATTTGCGGATGTTGATGTTTTCGATATTGAACTTAAAACACATGATCCTAAGGAAGTAATTAGGGCTGTTGAACTGCTTGAACCAACGTTCGGTGGAATTAATCTTGAAGATATAAAAGCTCCTGAATGTTTTGAAATTGAAGAACGGTTAATTGAAACAATGAATATTCCGGTCTTTCATGATGATCAGCATGGTACTGCAATAATTTCTTGTGCAGCATTGATTAATGCTGTGGAGATTGCCGGAAAAAAATTGGATAAAATTCGTCTTGTTGTAAATGGTGCTGGTGCTTCCGCAGTTGCCTGCTGTAAAATGTATATCTCTGCAGGAGTAAAAGTTGAAAACATTTCAATGTTTGATACAAAAGGTCACATCAACAAAAAAAGAACCGATCTGAATAAATACAAAGCAATGTTTGCTCAGGATGCTGAATACAAAGATTTGGCTGATGGTATGAAAGGTGCGGATGTATTTGTCGGACTTTCTAAAGGCAATGTTGTTAGCCAGGAAATGGTAAAATCAATGGCCGCTAATCCGATTGTATTTGCTATGGCTAATCCTGATCCTGAAATTTCTTATGAAGATGGAATCGCAGCAAGAAAAGATTTAATAATGGCAACAGGAAGAAGCGATTATCCAAACCAGGTAAACAATGTACTCGGCTTCCCGTTTATTTTCCGCGGTGCACTTGATGTTAGGGCAACAAAAATAAATCAAGAAATGAAAATGGCTGCAACTCGTGCTCTTGCCCAGCTTGCAAAAGAGAAGGTACCTGAAGTTGTAATCAATGCTTATGGTGGAAAAGAATTTTCATTTGGTTCAGAATATATTATTCCAAAACCATTTGATCCACGCGTTCTTTGGTATGTTGCACCTGCAGTTGCAAAAGCTGCAATCGAAACTGGTGTTGCCCGTAAACCAATTGATGATTGGAAAGCTTACGTAACAGAATTACAGGAACGACTTGGTTTCTCAACCGAGATTACCAGAATAATGGTTAGTAAAGCACAGAAGGATCCTAAGAAAATTGTGTATCCGGAAGGAGAAGAAGAGAAAATTATCAGAGCTGCACATACTGCTGCAACCGAGAGAATTGGTCATCCAATTTTAGTGGGTGATGATAAAATTATAAAAGCAAAAATTGAAGAACTCGGATTTCATCTTAACGATTTTGAAATTCGAAATCCTGCTAACTGTCCGAAGTTAGAAAAATATGCACATATATTACTTGAAAAGAGACAAAGAAAAGGAGTTACAGTTAGAGATGCCCGCCAGTTAATTAGGCAGCCAAATTATTATGCAAGCATAATGTTGGAAGCTGGTGATGCCGATGCATTGATCGGAGGGTTGACTTACCATTATCCGCAGACGATTAGACCAGCTCTGCAATGCATTGGCATTAAAGAGGGAAAATCGCTTGTAAGCGGAATGTACATTGTAATTATTCGCAAAAAAATATTTTTCTTTGCTGATACAACAGTTAATGTTGATCCAACAGCAGAGCAGCTTGCAGAAATTGCAATCTCAACAGCCGAGGCAGTAAGAGGTTTTGATGTTATTCCTCGAATCGCGATGTTATCATTCAGCAACTTTGGTAGCGCTCCTTATCCTCAATCAATAAAAGTTGCTAAAGCAACAGAGATTGTAAAGAAACTTCATCCCGAATTAATGATTGATGGTGAAATGCAGGCCGATACAGCGGTTGTTCCGGAAAGATTAGAAGAAGAATTTCCATTTTCAACATTGAAAGGCGGTGCAAATGTTTTAATCTTCCCAACATTGGAAGCAGGAAACATTGCATACAAACTGTTTCAGCGTTTGACAGATGCAACTGTTATTGGTCCCGTATTAACTGGAATGAAAAAACCGGTTCATGTTATTCAGCGAGGAGACACAGTTCAAGATATAATTAATATGAGTGCAATTGCTGTCGTTGAGGCAATTAAAAATCAGATGTAACCTACAATGCTCAATTTCGTCAAAAGGCTTGAGAGATCAGGCCTTTTTGTTTTCTGTAAAAGGCAAAATCTTTTTTTTATATTATCACACCGAAAAAGGTTGCCTAAATTTTGGTAAAGAATATTCTTTACATACTTGGTAGTGTAATTCTTTTTTTTGCAGGAATGATCTGCTATGGGATTGTCCTTAATCTTAAGGAAATTCCTTTGAAGGAAATTCTTGCTCAAAAAGGATTAACTGAAATAAAAGATCCCAGATTAATAATTGACAGGAAAAACTATCAAATAAAGTTATACTCCGATTCGAAGCTGATTAAAACTTATAAAGCAGTTTTTGGTAAAACAGCCGGAGCGGTTAAAACTTCGAAAGATGATCATGTAACTCCAATTGGCGAATATAAAATCTGCCAGATAGATACATTATCAAAATATCATAAGTTTATTAGATTGAATTACCCGAATCTTAACGATGCGGCAGAAGCTTATACGAGACACTATATTTCTAATGATGAATATGAAGCAATCGCACTCGCTAACAGAAAGAATGATTGTCCGCCGATGGAAACAAAACTTGGTGCAGATATTGGAATTCATGGAATAGGCACTTATGATATTATTTTCCGCAATCTTCCATTTTCATTTAATTGGACGAATGGATCAATAGCAATAAGCAACGAAAGTATAGATGAAATTTATTCAGTCATTAAAATTGGAACGCCCGTAAAAATAACCTACTGACGAGAACTTCTTGAGAAATAATTTCCTGAAAATATTTTTTTTATTGTTGCCTTTCGTTGTTTTTTCACAGCAAAAAAATTACGAGTTAACAAGTATTGAATTTGTTGGAAACAAAGGAATTTCCTCCCAGCAATTAAAGACAGCAATTTATTCAAAAGAATCTCCCAATTGGGCTTCACAAATTCTTTACAAAGTAATTAAAATTGGGGGTGCGGCAACATATTTAGACTCAATCCTGGTCATATCTGATGTAAATGCAATAAAAACTCTCTATCTCGCTAAAGGTTTCTTCAAAGTTAGGGTTCATTACAGAAATGAACTTGATGAAGAAAAAGGAACTGCTAAAATTATTTTTATTATTGATGAGGGTGCTCCATCAATATTAAAATCGTTTAAAGTTTCCGGGTTGAATTTTGTAACGGAGGAATTTAAAAACTACCTGATTGAGACTGTAATGCAGGATACAAATCGGGTCTATGAAGAATCTTTGGTGAATTCAAAAAATAATTTTGTGCTCTCTTATCTTAGAGATCACGGCTATATGTTTGCACGTGCAGAGGTTCCCGATGTAATTATTGATACAGTGAAAAATCTCGTTAATGTAAAACTGAATTTTAACATTGGTAAGAGATATAAAATTAGCGATCTATTTGTATCGAGAACCGGAATAGGAAAGGAAAGTGTTGATGATGAATTGATGAAAGATATTGTTGGTATTCATAAAGGTGATATTTTCAGCAGTTATGATTTAAGGCGTGGTCAGGTCAGATTATTAAGGACAAATTTGTTTACTTCTGTTGCTATTAGTGGAATTATATCTGACACACTTGACAATTTTGTTCCTTTAAGCATAAGCGGTGATATTGGTTCAATGAACGAAATTTCACCTGAAATTAAATCGAGTAATGAAGAAAATGTTTTTACACTTGGTGCAGGATTAAGTTACTTGCGCAAAAACTTTCTGGGATCTGCCAGAAAATTTACAATCGGTACATCAATTTTTTACGATCTTTCGGATGCAAGGGCAAGTATTGAACAACCATTTCTCTTTGGTCAGCCAATTACAACAAAGATTGAAGGCTACTTTACGAATCAAAGAAGAAAAGAAGATTATAGTGCAAAGTTGTACGGCTCAAGACTGAGTTTGGAATTTGAATTACCTGAAAATGTTTATCTTAATTCACTCAGCACATATTTCAATCTTGAGCGAGCCGAATATCTTTATCAGCAGGGCTATTTAGTTGGATTAGCAAGCACTTATTATCAGAACCTTGGAAAATCAGTTTCAATCGCCGATTCTCTTGCTGCAAATTTTGTTTCAGACACTTTAAAAACAAGAGAATTTATAAGCACAAATGCAATTCTTGGTGCATCTTTTGGCGCAAATAAAACAAATGATTTTCTTTACCCTACTTCCGGTTATTCACTTTCATTTTTAATCGAAGATGCTAATTCACTTGCTTACATTTTTAGCAAATTAACAGGATCAAGTTTTAACCAGCCGCAAAGTGTTAAGCTGATGGTGACTTCAACACTATATCCAAATCTTTTCCCAACAAGAATGGATGCATTTGGAATTAAATTCAAACTTGGGCAGATAATTACATATCGCGGTGATAAAGCCGAAGTACCTATCAACCAAAGATTTTATGCGGGTGGTAATAATTCTGTACGAGGCTGGGGTGTAAGAGAACTTGTTCCGCAAAATCAATTAAGGAACTTGGCCAGTTCAACACAGGAAGATTTGGAAGCTATACTTGTAAAAGGAGCTGCCCTCGGCGGATTTTTCATATTTGATGGATCATTTGAGACACGCCACAAGTTTTCAAATCTTGTTGGCTCAGCTCTGTTCATAGATTACGGCAACACATGGAATGATATAAAGGAATTCCGTATTGACCAGATTGCTGTTGCAGCAGGTTTTGGTTTTAGGTATTACAACGAATTTATTCCGTTTAGAATAGATTTTGGCTTTAAAGTTTATGATCCTCTGGATACGCGCAGCATGTTCAAAAAGAAAGTTTGGGGTGAACTTCTTCAATTCCAAATAGGGATCGGCGAGGCTTTTTAACAAAATCTATAACCTTTGCTGGTACCTCAATTTTAACTAAATTTGCCCTCACTTTTTTAGAGGATTTTATGATTTCAAGCATGACCGGCTATGGTAAAGGTCTTGCAAAAAAGGGTGATTTATCTGTAGAAGCTGAGATTAAAAGTCTAAACAGCCGTTTCCTGGATCTTTCACTTAGATTACCAAGATTTCTTCAAAGTAAAGAATTTGAAGTAAGAGAGAAAATTAAAACCAAAATTAAACGAGGTAAAGTTTATCTCTCGGTTTCCGTAAAGAAAGGTGAGTTCGAAGAAAGATTTAACGAGATTGATCCGGATGCTGTAAAATTTGCAGTCGGCTTGTTGAAGGATATTAAAAAATCTGCAAAGATTACGGATAAAGTAAAACTAAGCGATATTCTTTTATTTCAGAATATGTTATTTAAGGATGATTCTGAACAGGCTAGCGAAGAAATGGAATTGGTTACATCTGCAATTGATTCTGCGATTAGTGAATTGAATAAAATGCGCGATGCTGAAGGTAAAGAACTTGAAAAAGATTTAAGAAAACGAATTGAATTAATAGAACAATCATTAACAAAAATTGAAACTACTGCTCGCGCATCGGTTGAAGAGTATTTTAATAAGCTAAAAGAGCGTGCTAATCAGTTGGTTGCGGATTTAGTGAACAATCAGGATAGATTGAATATTGAACTTGCAATTTTATCTGAACGGTCTGATGTAACAGAAGAATGTGTCCGATTGCGAAGCCATATTAAAATGTTCAGAGATACTTTAGATAAATCCGAAGATGCCGGCAGAAGACTTAACTTCATTGTTCAGGAAATGAATAGGGAAGCGAACACAATAAATTCAAAATCATTGGCATCGGAGATTTCTCACAGTGGTATTTTTATAAAAGAAGAAATTGAAAAGATCCGTGAACAAATCCAAAATATTGAGTAGATGGCAAACAGCATGGTTAGACTTTTTGTTTTCGCTGCACCGAGCGGATCTGGTAAAACAACTATTGTTAGAGACGTTTTAAAATGTTACCCGGAATTTGTTTTTTCTATTTCTGCAACAACAAGAAAAAAACGACCTTCGGAAATTGACGGCGTTGATTATTATTTTTTGGAAGAGGAAGATTTTAAGAAAAAGATAGAACAAAATTCTTTTATCGAATGGGAAAAATTTTATGATTATTATTATGGAACGCTTAAATCCCAAATCGATAATAACATTGAACATAAATTAAATACTGTTTTTGAAGTTGATGTAAAAGGTGCAGTTAGCATTAAAAATAATTATCCTGATGCCGTACTGATTTTTATTGCTCCTCCCAGCATTGAAGAGTTGAGAAAACGATTAATACAGAGAAATACTGAGACAGAGACTGATTTAAAGAAAAGAATTGAACGTGCAGAAATGGAATTAAGTTATGCTGGCAAATTTGATTACGTCGTTTATAATAACGACCTTGAAAGCGCAAAAGAAGAAGTAAAAAAAATAATAGAAAATAAATTAAAGGAGGCATAAACTATGGCTATTACACCGCTTAGCTTATCCCAGATTAAATCGAACGCTTCCAACCTGTATGAAGCAGTTGTTGTTGCGGCAAAAAGAGCTCGTAAAATTAATGACGATACAAAACTCGAGTTCAGCACCTTGCTAAATACAATTACAGCTGGCAGAGAAGAAGAATTTGAAGACAGAGAAAATCCTGAACAATTGAAACTTTCTCTTGAATTTGAAAAAAGAGAAAAACCTCACATTCAGGCAATTAAAGAGGTGCGTGACGGACAGGTTGAATTCCGCCATAAAAGCTAACCGAATAAATTTGGTTTAATTAAAAGCAGAGTGAATATTTTCCTCTGCTTTTTTATTTTGCAGTAGAAAAGAGAATAAGTAATTTTTGTTCACCAAATCTCAATTTCCATAGGATGATTGTATTTGAACAACATTAAAAAAGAAATTACCGAAGCTTTAAAAGATCAGCAGGCAATTTTTGGTGATATGCTGTATCAGGAAATATCACTTGAGCTCCAGCCAAAAAAATCTAAAAGTCTTGCAGTTCAGCTTGATTCGGATAAAGTTGAAGAACCAAAATCAGAAAAACTGTTTAACGAAGATTTTGAAGAAGCAGATTCTCTTGAATCGCTTAATTCAATGATCTGTGAATGTCAGATGTGTTCATTGGGAAAAACAAGAACTAAATTTGTTTTTGGTGTTGGTAATCCGAATGCCGATGCTATGTTGATTGGAGAAGCACCCGGTGCCGATGAAGATCAAAAGGGTGAACCTTTTGTTGGAAGAGCAGGAAAATTACTTAATGATATTTTAAAGGCAATCAATTTTGCAAGAGAAGAAGTTTACATTGCAAATATTCTTAAATGCAGACCGCCTGGTAATCGTGATCCTCAACCCGGTGAAATGGAAACATGCATGCCTTACCTTATGAAACAGATAAATTTAATAAAACCCAAAGTGATTTTGTGTTTAGGAAGAATAGCTGCTAACGGATTGCTTGGTAAAAAATTGACACTGGCAGCACTTCGAGAAAATGTTTATGATATCAATGGTGTTAAAGTGGTTGCAACTTACCACCCGGCTGCTCTATTAAGAAATCCAAACTGGAAACGTGGCTGCTGGGAAGATGTAAAAAAATTCAGAAAAATTTATGACGAATTAACGGCTTAATCATGGCAAAGAGACAAGCAGAAAACTATGACATTGAAAAATTAAAATCGTCGGCTAAGTTGCCGCCTGCAGCAGTTGAAGTTGAAATGGCAGTGCTTGGTGCAATGTTAATTGATGAGGAAGCGGTTCCAAAAGCAGTGGAAGTATTAAAGCCGGATTCATTTTTCGATAAGAGAAATAGACTGATCTTTGAATCTGCTACTGTTCTTTACGAGGCAGGTGAACCAATTGATACGGTTTCATTATACGAGGAGTTGAAAAAAGCCGGTAAAATTGATGAAGTTGGCGGTGCAGCTTATATAAGTAAATTAACCCAGGATGTTTCTTCTGCTGCTAATATTGATTACCATGCAAGAGTAGTGCTTGAAAAATGGATTCTAAGAAAATTAATTTCTTCTTCAATGGAAATTGCATCTGCTGCTTATGAAGGTAGAGAAGATGTTTTTGATCTTCTTGATGCTGCTGAAGCAAAAATATTCCAGATTTCGGAACAGGGAATTAAAGAATCTTTTACATCCATGGAAAGAGCTGTAAAAGAAGCGTGGGAATTAATTGAAGCAATTCATGCAAAAAAGATTTCTACATTTTCTGTTCCATCAGGATTTGTTGAACTTGACGATTTACTGGGCGGTTTTCAAAAATCTGATCTTGTAATTATTGCAGCTCGTCCTTCAATGGGTAAGACTGCATTTGCAATGTCTGCTGCCCGCAATGCTGCAATGGATCACAATATTCCGATTGCTGTGTTCAGCTTGGAAATGGCAACAACTCAATTGGTTACCCGTTTAATTTCTGCTGAAGCCAGAATTAATGCACATAGTTTGAGAACAGGTAAATTCAAAGCTGAAGACGGTGCAAAAGTTTCCCGCATCATTCATAGATTAAGCAAAGCTCCAATTTATATTGATGATACTCCTGGTATTTCTATTCTTGAACTCAGGGCTAAGGCCAGAAGACTTAAGAATGAAAAAAAGATTGGTATGATAATTATTGATTATCTCCAGTTGATTAATCCTTCATTTAATTTAGATAGCCGCGAAAGAGAAATTTCAACAATTTCTAGATCTCTAAAAGCTCTTGCTAAAGAACTCAATATTCCTGTGCTCGCACTTTCGCAGTTAAACAGACAAGTTGAAACAAGAACAGATAAAAGACCGCAGCTTTCAGATTTGCGTGAATCCGGTTCAATTGAACAGGATGCCGACGTTGTTCTATTTTTAAATCGTCCTGAAGTATATGGCATTACTCAATTTACCGGCGGTGATATGAATGGTGAAACAACGGAAGGAATGGCGGAAGTGATTGTTGGTAAACAACGTAACGGTCCAATTGGTGATGTAAGAATGAGATTTATTAAAGACTATGCAAGATTTGAAAATCTTGAAAGATTTAGAGTTCTTCCTGAGAGCGTTGAAGCCGCCCAGCTTGAAGAACCGCCATTTTAATCTGGAAATAATAAATTAAATTAATCAAGAATTTTACAGTGAATTAATATGACAAAAAATATTTTCAAGCTGACTATTGCTTTATTGCTGACTTGTTTGTCCTCAATTAATTTATTCTCACAAAGTGTTTATACACAAAATGATGTTGATGTATGCAACAGTAAATTTCATCTGGCGGTTGAAAAGAGTTTGGCTCAAAAGCCGATTAATGAAATTATTCTTGAGATAGCAAAAAGTTTTATTGGTACTGATTACGCTGCATCAACCCTTGAAAAAGGGGAAAAAGAAACACTTGTTGTTAATTTAACCGGGTTGGATTGTTATACACTTCTTGAAAATTCATTGGTGCTGGCACGTTGTATTAAGAATGGAAAAACATCCTTTGAAGATTATCAAAAGGAAGTGACAAATATTCGCTATCGAAACGGAAAATTGAAACAGTATCCTTCCAGGTTACATTATTTTTCCGATTGGATTTATGAAATGCAGAAAAGAGGTATTGCGAAAGATGTTACTAAGGAAATCGGTGGTATAGTTTATAAAAAGAAAATAAATTTTATGACAACACACATCGATTCATATAGACAGCTTAAAGCTAATCCATTGTTTGTTGATGAAATGAAATTAATTGAAAAGGAAATATCTGCGCGTAAATATTATTACGTTCCGGAAGATTCAATTTCTAAGGTTGAATCAAATATTAAAAGCGGCGATCTGATTGCTCTTACTTCTGATGTAGAAGGCCTGGATATTGCGCATGTTGGTATTGCTATAAAAGGTGAAGATGGTAGAATTCATTTTCTTCATGCGCCAAATGTCGGCTATAAAGTTCAGATAACAGAAAAATCATTAGCAGATTACGTTCTTGCTAATAAAAAACAAACAGGTATTATGGTTGTAAGAGCGAACTAATAATTCTATCTACAGTTCTAAAGCCTGATATTAAAAATTATTTTTTTATCAGGCTCCTCAAGGTTTTAATATTTTCCAAATCTTCCAATTGCTCTTTTTCTTTAGGTGTTTCAAGTATAAGTGCTACACCTGCCAGTTTTTTATCATTCATAATATTTGTAAAACCTTCCAAGCCAATTTCGCCTTTGCCGATATGATCATGCCTGTCAACTCTGCTTCCCAGTGCTTTCTTGCTGTCATTCATATGAATACATTTTAGCAAATTCAAACCGATTATATCATCAAATTCCTTCATAACTTTTTTATAGTTCTTTGGATTTTTAATATCGTAACCGGCGGCATAAATATGTGCGGTATCAATGCATACACACATTCTCTCTTTTTCTTCAACTAGTTCTATAATTTTTGCAAGCTGCTCGAATTTATATCCAATAGCATTTCCCTGGCCGGCAGTTGCTTCAAGCATACTTTTAACTTTGTAGCCTTTTGTTTTTTGGTGAAGAGTATTAAGAGATTCTGCAATCTTTTTTATTCCAACCTCTTCACCTTGGCCGCCGTGAGAGCCGGGATGAAAATTTAAGTATGGAATACCAAGCTGTTCGCATCTTTCTAATTCGTCTAGAAAAGCCGCATGAGATTTTTCGAGGTTTTCTGGAATAACTGCACAAAGATTAATTAAGTAGGAATCGTGAGATACTATTACTTCAACTTTTGACTTTGCAAGTCGTTCTTTGAAGGCAGTTATTTCTTTATCGGATAATGGGTTGGATGTCCATCTATTATTATTTCTTGTAAAAATTTGAATTGCGTTAAAACCAAATTCGTCTGCTTTTTCAATTGCTGATGCCGGTCCGCCATCAACAAAAACATGAGCTCCCAGTAAATGTTTCATAAAACCCTTTCTTTTTTTCTGATTGTGTAACAATGTTTTATATAAACAAATTCAATTGTATTATTGCCTGCTCAATTTATTATTTAGGAAACAAAAATGAAAATATTTATAACCGGCGGCAGCGGTCTGCTGGGTCAGTATTTAAATATAAAACTTTCTAAGAACCATGAAATATTATCTCAATACAATCTTAATCAGGGAAATTGTAACCAGTTCAATTCTATTAAATGTTCTGTAACAGATTACGGTGAAATCGAAAAAATATTTGAATCATTTAAACCGGATATTGTTTTACACACAGCTGCAATATCAAATGCTGAAAGAGCCGATAAAATGGCGGCGGATGAGGTTTATTCAATAAATGTAACTGCAACTAAATATTTGGCTGAGATGTGTGAAAAAAACAAAGCAAAACTTATTTATACATCTACAGATCTGGTATATGCAGGCTACAGGGGATCTTTCTTAAAAGAAGATGCAAGGTTAATTCCAGTTTCACTTTATGCTGAAACTAAATTAATGGGAGAAGTGAAAATCAGGGAGACATTTGATAATTATTTAATTCTTCGTGTTGCTCTTCAATACGGATTTGGCTTACATCATTCCCGGTCGCATTTTCAAAATGTCTTTGATGATTTGAAACAGGGAAAAACAGTAAAATTGTTTTCTGATCAATTCAGATCGGCTTTATCCATTAAAGAATCTGCTCGAATGCTTTCTGATTTGGTAACTAAGGAAGTAAAAGGAGAAACAATAAACTTTGGTGGAGTTGAAAGAATCTCGAGATATGATCTTGGATTATATTTATGCGAAATATCTGGAACCAGTAAAGAGCTTGTTCAGCCAATCACAATGGATGAAGCTAAAGCAGTTTATCAGGTGGCAGATGTTTCAATGAATGTAGATAAACTTAATCTTCTCGGAATAAAATCTAAACCGGTTAAAGATTCTCTAATTGAACTTTTTGAATAACTTAAATAAATTTATCTCCTGCTCTCCAGTTTAGATTTTAAGAGCTGATTCACAATCTGAGGATTAGCTTTTCCTTTCGATTCTTTCATGATCTGGCCTACAAAAAATCCAATTGCTTTTTCTTTACCGCCAAGATAATCCTGCACATCTTTTGGATTTGCGTCAAGAATTTTATCGATCATACTTTCAAGCTCGGATGAATCGGAAATCTGAACCAGATTTTTTTCCTTAACAATTGATTCAGGATCCTTACCTGATTGAATCATTTCAGGGAATATGTCTTTAGCAATTTTACTGCTTATAGTATTTTTGTTTATTAATGAAATCAGCTTACCGAGATTCTGAGGTGTTACATTAAATTCTTTTGGAGAAATTTTATTTTCATTCACTGATTTCAGTACTTCTGTCATTACCCAATTGCTTGCGGTTTTATAATCGTTTGTTTCATTCAATACTTGTTCATAATAATCTGCCAGCTCGCGGGATGAAGTAAGAATTTCGGAATCATATTTTGGTAAACTAAACTGGTTTATGAATCTTTCCTTTTTTACATCTGGTAACTCAGGAAGAGACATAGCAATTTCATTTTCCCATTTCTCATCAACAATAACAGGCATCAAATCAGGATCGGGAAAGTAACGATAATCGTGCGCTTCCTCTTTGGTTCGCATAGGAAATACATTATTCAAATCAGCATTCCATAACAGTGTTTGCTGTATAATTGTTTTTCCTTCCTCCACCATATCAATTTGTCTTTCTATTTCGCACTAAATTGCTTTTTCAACATTTCGGAAGCTGTTCATATTTTTTACTTCAACTTTTGTCCCTAATTTGGATTCACCTTTTAAACGTATACTGATATTTGCATCGCATCTTAGCGAACCTTCTTCCATGTTGCCATCACAAATTCCCAGATACAAAAGAAGCTGTTTAAGTTTTGTTAAGTAAAGAAAAGCTTCTTCAGCACTTCTCATATCGGGCTCACTCACAATTTCCATAAGCGGAGTGCCGGTTCTATTCAAATCTATCATCGTATCATCGCCAAGATCATGTATAGATTTTCCCGCATCCTCTTCCATATGAATTCTGGTCAATCCGATATCTTTTTTTGACCCGTCTTTAAATTCAATTGTCACTTTTCCATGTTCACAAATAGGCTCTTCATACTGAGAAATTTGATAGTCTTTAGGGAGATCAGGATAGAAATAATTTTTTCTGGCAAAGACAGATTTTTTATTTATTCTGCAGTTGGTAGCCTTACCCATTAAAACAGTATACTCAACCACTTTTTTGTTTAAAACGGGTAGAACACCGGGATGTCCTAAACACACCGGACAAACATTTGAGTTTGGTAAAGAACCAAATTTAGTTGAGCAGCCGCAAAATATTTTTGT
>DAIEQP010000162.1 GCA_027347805.1 Ignavibacteria bacterium
TAAAAGGGATTTTACAATGGGGTGAATGTGAATAAACAGAAGGAAAAGCTTGTGCGGAAGAGGGGACTTGAACCCCTACGCCCTAACGGGCACTACCCCCTCAAAGTAGCGTGTATACCAATTTCACCACTTCCGCAAAAACCGAGACCAAAAATATCAGTCAACAACTAAAAATGCAAATATGTTTGAAATTTCATTATTGCTGTTGTTGTCTTCGTTTAATTAATGTCTCACGCATTTCCCTTCTGAACTTATCTTCAAATAATGCCAGCTGCATAAGTTGTTTTGGAGAAAGTATTGTTCCTACGGATTTATAAAAATCTTTTTTCTCTTTAGTAAGTTTAACTTCAATTGAAATTAATTCTTCTAATTTTTCCTTGTATTTAGCTTGGTTATCCTTGTCGCTGCTGTTTAACTGATCGTCAACACTTTCAATAATTTTATGTCGCTTTTCAAGTAAATCTCTCTGCTGCTGACGAAATTCTTTACGTCTGGCAAAGAATCTTACAGCATTCTCCTCGCTCAGATTGAGTATCTGAATTATCTTGGCATTTTCCATCTGCTCAATTTTTTCAAGTCTTTTCAGTCCTTCCCCATCCGGAATATCCTGAGCCAATGTAAATGCAATTGGAAATAATACAATTACCAGAGCGATCTTAAAATTTTTCATCGCCTTCTCCTAAAATTAATTCTTTGGTGCAATTTTGTTATAAATAGATTTTAAATCTTCATCCGATAAATTCTTCATATTTGTAATATCTTCAGTTATCGGGTTATCATAATAATTTAATAATTTTTGTTTAACGGCATCATCAAGATTAAGTACCGCGTTTATATTATTATTAGAATTCTGCTCTTCATTCTGGTTTAAATCAAGCTCGAGTTCAGAAAGATATTTATTAGTAACACTTTCATCATCCATGTTCTTCACAATTTCCTGAACAATAGATTTAACTGATAATTCGTTTGCAGATTCACGCTTGAATGTGAATATCCCAATGATCAAAATAATAACAAGAGTAGGCGCCGCATAAGCATATTTTGGAATCTTATTCCAGATCGATTTATGGTCAATTTTTTCTCTTACTTTGGGAAGCAGGTTCACAAAATATCTTTCTTCTGCCTGTTCATAATCTACTTTCAATTTTTCAAGCGACAATTTTACTTCAAGAAATTCCGATTTAAGCTCTTCGGATTTCTCAAGCTCAATTTCAAAGGTGGTAAGTTCCTCACCTTCGATCATTCCTGAAAGATATCTTAATATTCTATCTTTATTCTTTTCCATTTGTTAACTCCAATACTTTCTTCAATGCATGAAAGTAATTTGCTTTTAATCCTCCGACACTTTTGCCGGTAATTTTTGAGATCTCTTCGTACGATAACTCTTCAAAATTTCTCATAATAAAAACTTGTCTTTGTTTTGAAGGAACTTTCTCTAAAATACTATTAACTCTCTCAAGTTTTTCCTTATTCGAAATATCTTTAACAATATCCTCATTGCTTTTTAATTCAAATCCGGATTCATCATCATCAATAGAAAAAAACTTTTTAACATTTCTTTTTCTAATTTGATTCAGGCTTCGTGTAGTTACTATTTTATAAATCCACGTAAACAAATTAGATTGAAAATTAAATGTATTCAGTTTCTTATACATAACAATAAGAACTTCCTGTGTAACTTCATCAGCATCCAGATGGTTGCCAAGCATTTGTCTTGCATGCCAGTAAATTCTTTTCTGATATCTTCGCACAATTTCATTAAACGCCTGCTCATCGCCGCATACAAATCGTTTGACTAATTCAGAGTCCTCTGCTAGAAACATAATCCCTTTATCTTTCAGTATTCAGACAATATTATTCGATCAAAGGTTTAATTAATTAGTTAAATCGGATACTAAGTAAATACCTATTATCTCAAAATTCTGAATTTAAACCCTTAGGCGCAATCCATGTGTCAAAAGTACAAATCATAATAAACAGGAGTCAGAAATGAAAAGAATTGTTTTGCTATTATGCGTGACTATTATAGTTCCAAATATATTATTATATGGACAACCGCGCGCACCATTGGGGCAAGGTAGAGAAAAAAGAGCTGCTCATTTGTTAAAATTAAACGATGAACAGCAGAAAAAATTCGAAGAGATTTCATCCCAGTTTCAGAAAAAGATGATTGATATAAAATCGACAATCGAAAAGAATAGAATTGATCTAAAGAAAATGATTCTAACACAAAGCATAGATGAGAAATCATTAATCCAGTTAACAGATGAAAACAGCAAACTCCAGGGCGAAATGAAAAGTCTTGCTGTTAAACGCTGGATTGATATTAATAAAATACTGGATAAAGATCAGCAGAAAGTATGGGCAAAAACACTTGCAAAAGTTGGGATGATGAAAGGAAAAATGAAAAGTGAAATGAGAGGAATGATGATGAAAAGAAATATGATGCGTGACCGGAATAATGATCCAAAAGGTGAATGGTAATTATTAACGCAAAATGATTTAATAAAAAAATCCGGCATCAGCCGGATTTTTTTTAATCTTATAAATCTCCTGTTAAAGGCCTCAGAACGATATCCTCGGCAACAAGATTACTTTTCTCTTTATAAAGATGTAATACAAATTCTGCAACTGAATCTATGTCCATCATTCTTTCAGAGAATTTGTTTCTTGTTTTCTCTGGCCAGATGTTTGTATTAGTTGCACCCGGGGAAATATTTATCACTCTTATATTTTTCCCTCTTACTTCTTCCCTTAATACATTTGTGTATGCAAGTAATCCTGCTTTTGAAGCTGAATACGCACTGCTGGACACGAATACTTTTTTTGTAACTACCGAAAGGACATTCAAAATGGTACCGCGATTCTGTTTTATCATATCAGGGAGGACCTGCTTTATTGAATAAATAGATCCCATAAGATTAGTATTGATTATATCTTCTATTTCAGGGATAGAATCATCTATTGCATTTTTGAAAGATGTAATACCGGCATTATTTATTAAGCATTCAACTTTAATATCCGCATCAAGATTCTCATAAAACTTTTTTATTTCATCAGGATTCTTGATATCCAGTTTATATGTATGAATCAAATTCGAATTTTTCAAAGACTCAGCAAGTTGTTGCAGAAGCTGCTGGTTACGCGAAGTAGCAATAACATAATACCCGCTGCCAATAAACTTTTCTGTTATTGCTTTTCCAATTCCTGAACTGGCACCTGTAATCCAAATTGCTTTTTTTATTTCACTCATTACATCTTCTTTTTAATCAAGTCTAAAAATTCCATTCTTGTTCTTGCACTGTCGGTAAAAATTCCATGCATCGCACTTGTTGTAGTAACGGAATTTTGTTTTTCAACACCGCGCATCATCATACACATATGATATGCTTCAACAACAACAGAAACACCAAGAGGAGATAAATATTCGTCAATTGTATCCGCAATCTCCTGGGTCATTCTTTCCTGAACTTGGAGCCGTCTTGCAAACACATCAACAATTCTAGGAATTTTACTCAAGCCTACAATTTTGCCGTTCGGTATGTATGCAATATGAACTTTACCATAAAAAGGAAGAAGATGATGTTCACACATGCTGTAAAAATCAATATCTTTAACTATCACCATCTCATCATACTTTTCTTTGAAAATAGCATCGTTCAGTACTTCTTTAACGTCAAGCTTATAACCCTGCGTTAAAAATTCATAAGCTTTGGCTACTCTTTCAGGAGTTCGTTTCAATCCTTCCCTGTTTGGGTCTTCACCAATTTCCTCAAGGATTGTGTGAACACTTTTTTGAATTTTTGTTAAGTCCAATTTATACCTATCCTCTGTATTCAACGTAATTATTTTCTGTTTCGTAAAGTTTAACTGAATAAAGCCTGCCGTCTGGAATTTTTCCATCCAGCTCATTCCAAATTGCAATAGCAATATTTTCAGCAGTTGGAATTTTACCTGATAAAAATTGAACATCCATGTTTAGATTTTTATGATCAACTTTACTTATAACATTATCAATTATGATTTTTTTTAAAAGTTTTAGATCGATTAGGTAACCGGTATCAGGATTAATCTCCCCTGCGACAATGACTTCTAGAATATAATTATGCCCGTGTCCGTTAGGATTGTTGCACTTTCCGAACAATTTATCAGTTTGTTCATCCGTTAATTGGGGATTGAACAACCTGTGAGAAGCGCTAAAAACTTCTCTCCTGGTTACATAAATCATTTCATTTCCTTGATGGATTTTAAGATTTCATCAATATGACCCGCAACTTTAACTTTTGGGAATATATTTTCAATTTTTCCATTTTCATCAATAATAAAAGTTGTTCTTTCAATTCCCATATATTTTTTGCCGTACATACTCTTTTCTTTCCACACGCCGTACTTTTCAACAATTTCTTTTTTTTTCATCACTCAAAAGGGTAAATGGCAATTCATATTTGGAAGAAAATTTTTGATGTGATTGAATTGAATCGATACTAACACCAAGAATAACAGCATTCAATTTTTTAAAATCCGGGTGCGAGTCCCTGAAATCACAGGCTTCCTGTGTACAACCGCTGGTCATATCTTTGGGATAAAAATAAAGGACAACTTTTTTACCTTTAAAATCCGTAAGAGAAACCTTTTTGCCTGTACTATCTAAGGCGGTAAATGAGGGAGCTTTCTTTCCAACTTCCAGCATATATATACCCTTTTATTTAGTTAACATAAAAAACTTTAATGTAAGTTCCTTTAAAAATAAAAAAGGGAACAATAACTTGTTCCCTAATTTTTTCTGTTAAATTCAAATTACAATTTTTTCAAAGTCTCAATTACTGCAGCATAATTTGGTTCTTCACCTGCATTTTCAAGAACTTCTGCATATTGAATTACACCGTTTTTATCAATCACAAAAGCGGAACGTTTAGCAACACCTTTTAAATCCCACTTACCAGGGAGCCAAACATCATAGAAAGCGCCATAAGAAGGCGCAACTTCTTTATTAAAATCGCTTAATAAAGGAAAGTTAAACTGGTATTTATCAACCCACAATTTTTGCGAAAATGGACCATCAACACTAATTCCAAAAACCTGTGCATTTAATCCCTCGTAATCTTTCATGCTATCACGTGTTGAGCATAATTCTTTTTCACAGACACCAGTTCCTACTGCCGGGAAAAAAAGAAGAACAACATTGTTTTTACCTTTATGGTCGGATAACGAATGAACCTGATTGTTTGTATCCCTTAATGTGAAATTGGGTGCTGTATCACCAACTTTTAAAGCCATTTTTACTCCTTTATTCTTTTAGTTTTCTTCCAATTCTTACTTTAATCTGAAATTCAATTTTGCCATCCGATGTAATTCGTCCACGCTGTTCAATTACTTCAAACCAGCCTATTTTTTTCTCAGAATTTGCTTCCTGAACTACTTCCCTTACAGCGTCTTCCAAACTGACTGTTGAAATTCCTACTCTTTCTATTACTTCGAATGTCTTTGACATATAAACTCCATTTTATGTGTTAAAAGTTCAATTGTAACATATTTGATTTGTACTTAAAAATATCCTTTTATAAATAAACAGTAAAGTTTCAATAAAAAGTTCTATTTCAAGGCAATCTATTTAACAAATTCGTTTTAATATTCAAATAGGGGCTTCTTGCTTCTATTTGAATTTTTTGTCAACCAAACCGGTTTATGTTGGGACATAAAATTAATTATATTATTTTCACTCCGAAATTTTAGATAATGAGGAATAAATGAAAAAAACAGTAATCCTTTTGGTTTTATTAGTCAGCACATTTTACAGTCAGAATAAAATCCATACTGCAGAAATAACTGGAGATGAAATAAAAGCTAATGTCACTTTTCTAGCTTCAGATGCAATGAAAGGAAGATTCAGCGGAAGTCCGGAAGAAATGAAGGCTGCCGAATACATAAAAAGTGAATTTGAAAAATTTGGTTTAAAACCAGCATTCGATGGTAAATGGTTTCAGGAATTCCCATTCATTGAAAAAGTAGAAATGACAAAGAAAAACACACTTCAGTTAAATACATCAGGAAAGAAAAAACAGTTAAAGGCAGGAAAAGAATTTGTAACATTAGGATTTTCCGGCAATTCAAAAGTTTCCGGTGAAGTAGTTTTTGTTGGATATGGTATTTCAGCTCCTAAGTTAAATTATGATGATTACGAAGGAATTGATGTGAAAGGTAAAATTGTGATTATTATGAAAAATCATCCGGAACATGATAGTTCCAAATCCGAATTTGATAAATTCATCACCTTGCGCAATAAAGCGAACACTGCAAAAGATAAAGGAGCTGCAGGGATCATAGTTGTAAATGGATTTGCCCCAAAAAATGATGACGAAATTTCATTACCCAAATATGATGGCGCTCCTGCCATGAAAGATTTTCCGGTTGTGCAGCTAAAACGGGATGTTGTTGATGAAATCTTGAAATCTGCCGGATTAAATTATGGTGAATTACAGACCAAAATTGATTCAAACAAGAAACCCAATTCACTTCTCTTAACAAATTTAAAAGTTGAGCTTTCCACAGAAATAAAAGAAATTGAAAAAAAGGCGCATAACGTTGGCGGTTTGCTAGAAGGCACAGATCCTTCTTTAAAGAATGAATTTATAGTTATAGGTGCGCATTACGACCATCTTGGAATTGATCAATTAAAAGAATCCTCAATGGACAAAAGTGCAAAATCGCAGGTGCATAATGGCGCCGATGATAATGCTTCCGGAACTGCTGGTGTTTTAGAAGTCGCAGAAAAATTTGCTTCGGTAAAAAATGGATTAAAAAGAAGTATACTGTTCCTGGCATTCTCAGGCGAAGAGCTTGGTATTTTAGGATCAACTTATTATACAAATAACCCCTCTGTAGATATAAAGAATATAATTGCAATGTTAAATATGGATATGATTGGAAGATTAAATGCCGAGAGTAATTTAACAATAATCGGGTCAGGAACTTCTTCTATCTGGAAAGAATTATTAAATAAAAAGAACAATTACGGTTTCAAATTGGCTATGAGTGATGGTGGATCCGGCGGCAGTGATCACCAGGCATTTTCAAATAAGAATATACCGGTCCTTTTCTTCTTTACCGGAACACATACGGATTATCATAAACCATCTGATGATGCTGATAAGATTAATTCTGAAGGAGAAGCAAAAGTAGTTAACTTTGTTTTTGATATCGCCGCAGAAATTCAAAAGTCTGAAAAAAGACCCGACTATGTAAAAGTACAGGAAGTTGCGTCAAGACCGACCGGGAAAACAAGAGTTACAGTTGGAACGGTACCTGAATTTGGTTACAATGGAAACGGCTACAAACTATCAGGTGTAA
>DAIEQP010000174.1 GCA_027347805.1 Ignavibacteria bacterium
CTGAGGAAGGGTATTTGTATTTTGTATTAATCGTATCGTCAATTGTCCAGAACCGTTAACTGTTGTGTAGTTCCATCCAACAGTATACTTTGGGTAGTTCTCACCGTAAATCCATTCCTGGAAAAAATAATCTAATGACTGGCCATAAACTCTTTCGCATATTTTTTGGAAATCTTCGGTTGTAGCAACGCCGTATGCCAAAGTGGGTTCAGCAATGTATTGTTTAAGGATCTGGAAAAATTTTGCATCGCCGACAATACCGCGAAGCATATGTAAAACAATTCCTCCTTTTGAATAGGATCTTTGGGAGCTGAAAATTTCTGAAACGCTTGAGATATTTTTTACATAAATACTTCCGGTTGCACTTTTGGCAGCGCTCATATTAGAAAGTACATCTTTGTTGAATTCAGTGTCTCCATATTTTGCCTGGAGGTAGATGCTTTCGGAGTAAGTTGCAAATCCCTCATTAAGCCAGATATTCTGCCAGTCTTTGCAGGTTATTTTATCACCAAACCACTGATGAGAAAGTTCGTGTGCAACAACATCTTCCCTGAAGGTTGACATTGAAGATACAGTCTGGTGTTCCATACTTACATTATTAAGACATTGTGCGTGTCCATATTTTTCTTTTAGGAAAGGGTATGGACCGAATTTTTCGGAAAAGATTTTTAACATTCCGGGAACGAGGTCTAAACTCGATTTCAGTGATGAAAACTGTTCAGGAAAAACAAAATGATTTACCGGCATGAATTTACCGGTCTCATATTCAAATGGTGTATCATATTGCTGGTAATTTGTCATCGCAAGAGAAATGAGATAGTTTGCAATCGGGTAGCTGTTTTTCCATTTATAGGTTTTAGTGCCATCGGAATTGTCGACCGCAGCAATTAATATTCCATTTGAAATTGATACAAAAGATTTATCGGCGGTTATCCATACTTCCGAAGAATCAGCTTTGTCTGCTGGTGTGTCTTTTGAAGGCCACCATGCTTTTGCACCATAAGGCTCGCTTAAACTCCAGATAAGCGACTGCCCGTTGTGACTTGAAAATGTGAAGTCTCCAAAATTTCCAGCCTTTGGAAAACCGCTGTATTTAATTCTGAGATTAATCAATTCTCCTGCTGAATACAATTTTTCAAGTGTAATTTGAAGAAGATCATTTGCCTGTGTAAAAGAAACATTGCTTCCGTTTGAAGTTACTGAAGAAACCACCATTGTTGTTACAAGATCCAGGTTAACAGTTTTAATCTGATCTTTAACAGCTTTTGCTTTAACAATAACATCTCCTGTTAAAGATTTCAAAATGGAATTTATAGACAGATCCAGTTTGTAATATATTGCATCAATATTGGAATCCCCAGGGTACATAATCTGGCTGGATTTGAAAAGATTACCATAAGTTTGGATTTTCCCGATTGCACATGGATTTATGTATTCCTGAGCTTGAAGCTTTGCAAATCCGATAATAATTATAAGCAGTAATATTCTTTTCATCGCGTTCACATTTTTTTATAGCGGAATATAATTCACAAAAGAGGAAACAAGAAAGTCATTTTTTGTGCATAAAATATTTACAGCTCATCTTTTTACGGCAGGGAATATTTCTTAATTTGAGCACGCTTAATACATAACCTGGTTATTAAATGAACAAGAAAAAATTTCCGCTGCACATAAAAATATTTATCGGACTCCTTTCAGGATTATTTTTAGGATTACTCGCAAATATTTTCCTTAATGGAAATGAAACTATTCAGTGGCTTGTCAGCAGTCTGGCTTACCCGGTCGGGCAGATCTTTTTAAGAATGATTTTCATGATTATTGTCCCGCTGATATTTACTGCAATTGTTTTGGGAGTAGCAGATTTCAGAGATCTGAAAAAAATAGGGCGCGTTGGCGGTAAAGTTCTTCTCTTCACAATTGTTATAACTGCTGTTTCTGTAATTATTGGAATGACAATAGTAAATGTATTTCAGCCGGGTACAGGAATAAGCGAGCAGGATAGAAATTCTCTGATACAAACAATAACAAACAAGCAGAATGTAACAGGAATTCTAACCTCTGCAAAGGAAGCAAAAACTTTTACTCAAATTCTGGTTGATCTGATTCCCCGCAATCCGTTTGTAGATATTGTAAACTTTCTCGATCCGAATTACAGGGGCGGCGGTTTGCTTTCTATAATGTTTTTTGCCCTGATATTTGGTGTTGCAATGGCTGTTTCCGACAGGGAAAAAATAGAACCTCTTACAAAAGTTTTGCAAAGCATCTATGATGTAGTGATGAAGATAATTGACTTTGCGATGAAACTTGCACCTTTTGGAGTTTTTGCTCTTGTCTTTTCAACTGCTTCCCAGCTTGGATTCCAAATAATAGGAATGCTGCTAAAATATGTTTTGGTAGTGATGGGGGCATTAACTCTTCACTTCCTTTTAACTTATGGAGTAATAATAAAGTACGCACTCAAAAAAAATCCCAAAGAATTTTTTAAAAATTTAACTGAAGTAATTGTAACAGCCTTTTCAACAAGTTCATCTAATGCAACATTACCGACTTCAATTCGGGTATCGATTGAAAAATTAAAACTTGATAAGGACATAACAAACTTCGTTCTAACAATCGGTTCAACTGCAAATCAAAATGGAACTGCTCTTTATGAGGGAATTACAGTTTTATTCCTAGCGCAGTTTTACGGGATTGAATTATCAATTGTTCAGCAACTGATTGTAGTTTTTCTTTCAATACTTGCTGGAGTTGGAACTGCGGGTGTTCCGGGCGGATCTCTTCCTCTGGTTGTTATGGTTCTTCAAACAGTCGGAATTCCGGCAGAGGGAATTGGAATTATTCTCGGCGTTGATAGAATTCTTGATATGAGCAGAACAGTTGTTAATGTTTCGGGAGATATTGTTCTTGCCGGCTGGGTTGATGCAACAGAAAAACCGGATTAATATACCATAATACTTTTATTTCTTACTTCTGGTAGAGCAAATTCTCGATTCTAGAATTTAAATCCAGCAGACCGCTTTAGTTCATCAAAAGAGCCCTTTTAGCGGGCATTATAATTGTTCCTTTTGGTCGTTAAAAATATGGAGACTAAATGGAAAATTTATTGCTGGGTCTTTATTCTATTACTTGGCAGCAGATTGTAATGATGATTATAGGGGGATTACTTATCTACCTTGCAATAGTTAAAGAATATGAACCTGCTCTTTTATTGCCAATAGGGTTCGGCGCAATACTCGCTAACATTCCTTTCTCAGCAGCAATCGATCAGTTAAACAACGGGCAAAAAGTTGAAGGCATTTTGAACATCTTCTTCAATGCAGGAATTATGACTGAAGTTTTTCCGCTTTTAATTTTTGTAGCAGTGGGTGCAATGATCGATTTTTCACCGCTTCTAAAAAAACCTTACCTGCTTTTATTCGGTGCAGCTGCCCAGTTTGGAATATTCTTTACTATGTCGGCTGCTACTTTATTCGGATTCAGTCTTAAACAGGCGGCATCAATTGGAATTATTGGCGCCGCCGACGGGCCGACATCAATTTATGTTGCATCCCGTTTTGCAAAAGATTTACTCGGTCCAATTTCGGTTGCTGCATATTCTTACATGGCTCTTGTTCCGATAATTCAGAGGCCGGTAATTAAGATGCTTACAACAAAAAATGAAAGAAGAATAAGAATGGAAAGTCAAGCAAAAGCTGTTTCAAAACCGGTGCTGATAATTTTCCCGATTGCAATTACAATCATTGCAGGAATAATTGCGCCATCAGCAGCTTCTCTGATCGGCTTCCTGATGTTTGGAAATCTGATTCGCGAATGCGGTGTATTGAACAAACTTTCAAATGCAGCACAAAATGAACTCGCAAGTATAGTTACGCTTTTACTTGGATTAACAATTGCAGCAACTATGACAGCTGAAAAATTTCTTCAGCCACAAACTCTTGTGATACTTTCTTTGGGATTGGTTGCATTTATTTTTGATACAGCCGGCGGAGTTTTATTCGCAAAATTTTTAAACCTGTTTCTAAAAAAGAAAATGAATCCAATGATCGGCGCTGCAGGTATATCAGCCTTTCCTATGTCGGCAAGAGTTATTCATAGTCTCGGACAGGAAGAAGACCAGTTTAATTTTTTGCTTATGCATGCTGTTAGTGCAAATGTTGCCGGGCAGATCGGTTCTGTTATTGCTGGCGGGTTAATTTTAGCATTAGTTATATAGGAGAAAAAATG
>DAIEQP010000192.1 GCA_027347805.1 Ignavibacteria bacterium
CCCTGATGTTTTGTTGCATCTGCTCTTGTTGCTAGTTTTCCTTCTACTGCTGCTTTTGATAATACATTTGCATCAGCTACAAGTGCGTTAACAGCATCAATACATGTGTTAAGATTTGTTTTGATTTCATTAAAATCGCCATTGTAGTTATCTGTAATCTTATTTGGAATATCACCTTTGGCAATTCTATCTACATATTCGGCTGCTACATTTAGCGGTCCGATTACTGAATCAAGTGTATCATTAACGCCTTGAACAATTTTTCTAAAGTCGCCATGATGTTTTGTTGCATCAGCTCTTGTTGCAAGTTTTCCTTCTACTGCGGCTTTTGATAATACATTTGCATCGGCTACAAGCGCATTAACTGCATCAATACAAGTATTAAGATTTGTTTTAATTTCATTAAAGTCGCCATTATAATTATCGGTAATTCTATTAGGTATATCACCTTTAGAAATTCTATCAACATATTCGGCCGCTACATTTAGCGGTCCAATTACAGAATCGAGAGTATTGTTAACACCTTTAACAATTTGTCTATAACTTCCTTTGAAATTCTCTGTATTGCCGCGTGTGCTTAATTTACCTTCAACTGCAGCCATTGATAGCATCTCGGCTTCAGCAACTAAATCGTTTAAAGTCTCAATAACTTTAGTAAGACTCATACCCAAAACATCTTTATCAGATTTAACTGTTACTTTTGCAGTCAGATCACCAGCAGCAATTTTATCAGCAGCAGCAACTTGTTCCTTAATATTTGCAACCATTTTTGCAAATGATCCCATTAACTGGCCAAGTTCATCATTTGATCTTTGCGTTACTGTTACATCAACATCTCCCTTTGCAATATTTTCCGAAGCTTCGGCAAGAAATACCAAAGGTTTGCTTATTACTCTAGAAATAAATATTCCCAAACCCAGAGCAACCAAAACACCAACAATTATTGATATAATCATTGTTTTTATTGATGCGCTAGCTTCCAGTGTATTCTGATCAGATCTATGTTGAGCCCTCTCAAGAACAATTTCACGAACTGCAGCCAGTGCATTCTGTTCCTGATTTCTAATCTTTTCCATATCACCTTTAAATAGCGCCAACACCTGATTG
Organism: Ignavibacteria bacterium; assembly: GCA_027347805.1. Lineage (GTDB taxonomy): Bacteria > Bacteroidota > Ignavibacteria > Ignavibacteriales > Melioribacteraceae > Stygiobacter. Next base: position 1,108 of record DAIEQP010000192.1, read on the forward strand.
TCTTCATTTAGTTCTACCATCTTTATGATACGATCAACTTCCTAATCAAATTGATTATCTAAATCATGGAATACTTGAATTTTATCTAATACTTCCTTTGCAGTGATCATAGATTTCAATTCCGGGACATACTTATCAATTTCGGAACGTCTAGCCATAATCTTTTCAAGATTAGTTTTATGCTCACTCTCATTAACAGCATGGATCAGTTCTAATACATTTACACGCTGTCTTTGGAAAGCATCAACAATTTCTCCCACTTTTGCAAGCGGCTTTGTGTTTCTTTCAAAAAGTGTGGTGTCACTTTCATCGGCTGTTTTTAAACTAGTTACACCTTCGTAACCAATAAATGCAGCTATCAAAGCAACGAGTGCAAAACCCAGAAGTAATTTTACACTTACCTTTAAATTATAGAACCATTGCATTTTGTTTCTCCTTACTTTAATTACCTACCATTGTTTTAGATATTACTTGTTTATTTTCATTTGTTGATGACTTCATATTTTCTAAACTTTTTTTTAGAATTTTTTCAGGACTATCAATAAATGGTTCACCATGACCAGGATAGATTATACTTATTCTGAGCATTGAAAGTCTTTCTAAAGATTTTATGTATTCATCTGTATATGCATGATCGCTGGTATATACTCTTATTGCTGTATCACCCGAAAAAAGAATTCTTTCGCTTTTACAGTAAAGACAAACTGAATCAGATGAGTGGCCCGGAGTGTGAATAACCTGGAAATAACAATCGCCAATTAATATTTCTTCACCATCTTTTAAGAGTCTGTCAACACCAGCCATCTTATTAAAGGCAAGAATCTCAGCGCCATATTTTTTCTTTATTTCTTTTATCCCGCCTACATGATCAAAATGATTATGTGTGAGGATTACTTTGTCAACACACTTTTTCCCTACACCCGTATTTATTCTTTCAATATGATTTATGATATATGAATCAGAACCGGTATCGATAACTGTGTTAACATCGGATAGTTTATTCCATGAACCTAAAACCAGGTAAGATTTGCTTGAATAAATTTGAGGATTGGTTTTAAGCTCAATTATTTTCAAGATAGCACCTCAACTTTGCGAAACAGTTGTGCATCAGGTACAACTTGCTGAAACATATGTGAAAGTTCTTCGGGCATTTTTTGTGTATGCTCTGTTGCAAATAATCCGCCCGGTGCAAGTGATTTGTGAAACATTTTTATTACTTCTATTCTTTCATTCTGCTGAAAATGAAGCAGAACATTTTTGCAGGTTATTAGGCTGTAATTTTCTCCAACCGGTTTCAGTGTAAGCAGATCATGCTTCTGAAATTGGATTCTTTCCCGAATCAAATTTTTCAATCTATATCTTACCGGATCTCCTTCAACCACTTCGAAATATTTTGCGAATATTGCAGGTGGGATTCTTTTTGTCTCTTCCTCAGAATAAACTGCTTCCTGAATTATTTTTCCAAATTGATCAGTTTCGTCAATATCGGTTGCAGAGATATATAAATTCTTAAATGAGAAATTTCCCATCTCTTCTGCGAATAAAATTGCAAGCGTATAAGGTTCCGGTCCCATTGCGCAGCCGGCATCCCACACACGAATTCTACTTCTGCCGGCAACTTCCGGTGTAAGAATTTTTACTGCATATTCTAACGTTTGAGTATCCCTAAAGAAAAAAGTAAATGCCATAATCTATTTCTCTTAATTTGATGATCTTTCTTCGACTTCCTCTTTTTCGGCAAGTCTGATTATATCAAGTATTAATGCTACAGTTCCATCGCCAAGAATTGTGGCACCTGAAACGCCTTCAACATTTTTATAAACTTTACCAAGAGTTTTAAGAACTGTCTGATGCTGACCAATAACTTTATCAACAACAAATCCAACTCTCATTCCTTTAATATTTGCTACCACAACCTGTTCAATTGACAAACGTTCACCAGTAATATTAAAACGTTCTCTTAGATTTACGTAAGGCACAATTTCTCCCCGAATATTTACAATATGGCGGCCATGCGCTTTCTCAATATCATCGCTGCTAAGTTCAATACATTCTTCAACCGAAGATAATGGGAGGACAAAAAATTCATCACTGATGTTTACAAGCAGTCCATCAATAATTGCCAGAGTTAATGGCAGCTTTAGTGTAATTGTTGTTCCCAAACCTTTTTTGCTTGATACTTCAATTGATCCGCGTAAAGATTCAATAGCGCGGCGAACCACATCCATTCCAACTCCACGGCCGGATACATTTGTAACTTTTTTTGCTGTTGAAAATCCCGCAGTAAAAATCAAAGAATAGATTTCTGAATCCGATAATTCTCCGTTTTCATTAATCAAACCCATCTTTAAAGCTTTTTCTTTTATAACATCTTTATCCATTCCAGCGCCATCATCTTGTATTTTTATTAAAACATTGCCGCCGGATTGAGTTGCTGATAGATGAACGTTACCCGTTCTTGTCTTTCCCTTATTCTCTCTTTCTGAAGGAGATTCAACCCCATGGTCAATTGAATTTCTGATGATGTGAATTAATGGATCATTTAATTTTTCAATTACAGTTTTATCTAGTTCGGTCTCAGCACCATCTGTTGTTAATTCAACTTCTTTGCCCAGCTCTTTAGAAAGATCTCTTACTAACCTTTTGAATTTGCTGAATGTTGTTCCGATCGGCAGCATTCTTATGTTTAATGCACTGTCGCGAAGCGACCAGGTAATTCTTTCAACTTCTTCAGCAACCGAAATTATATTCTGATCCTGATTTCCAAGCGCAATTTGATTTAGCCTTGCCTGGATTGTTACAAGTTCTCCGACAAGATTAACAAGCTCATCCAGTTTTTCTGCATTGACGCGAATGCTGCTATTTAAATCACTATCATGGTGACCTTCACCTGCGTCTTTGTTTTTCTTATTTTCAAATTGAGTTGCTTGGTTAAAAACGATTTGCGATAATGAGGATTCAAATTCCACAAGCAGCATTTTAATGTCAGGATATTTTGTTTTAGCTATATCTGCTACCAGTTTTTTGAAATCCTGAAAATCTTCTTCTTTGCGAAGTTTTCCTTCCGGATCAATTTCAGTAATCTTTAATTCGCACTGATCGTCAACAAATATGAAAACGTCTTTTATATCATCAACACTCTTTGATGTTTTTAGAAGTATTTCCCAGCTTGTATAACATTTTTCTGCATCAATTCTTTCCAGTGGAGGAATTTGATCAAAATTCGCAAGCACAATTGATTCACCGAATTCTGTAAGTTCATTTAATAACATTAATGGGTTGGTTCCGCTTACAAAAATTGCCTGCGCAGGTTTAACTGAAATTAAATATTCTTTTATTACAAGCTCAGCTGTTTTGGTTTCAGTTTTGGTAGAAAAAGTTGTTTGCACATCATCAGCAGCGTTTATGGCTTTTTGATTGTTTACAATATTTCTGAATGCTTCTAGAATTTGTCTCGTAATATTTTCATCAACTTTATTTTCTTCACTTTCGGGGTGTAGCATTTTATGAATTTGGTCTTTCGCAGCAAGAGTTGAATCAATTATATCTTTTGTGATTTTCAATTCACCTTTTCTAATAAAATCATATACGTTTTCAATATCATGGGTGAACATTGTAATATCATCGTAACCGAACATTGCTGAAGAACCTTTAATTGTATGTAACGCCCGGAAGGTTTTGGCAATAAGTTCTGTATCGGTTGGAGATTCTTCTAATTCAAGAAGTGTCGATTCCAACTCTAAAAGAAGTTCTTCTGCTTCTTCTATAAACGCCTGACGATGAGAATCAATCATCCTATCACCTTTTTAATTACAGCTAATAATTGTTCTGGTTTAAATGGCTTTACAATCCAGCCTGTTGCACCTGCATTTTTACCTTCCATTTTCTTTTCATTCTGAGATTCGGTTGTGAGCATTATAATCGGAAGGAATTTGTATTTCGGCATTGATCTAACAGTTTTAATCAATTCAATTCCATCCATGTTCGGCATGTTCAAGTCAGTTACTATCAGATTTAAGTCGGCAAGATTTATTTTTGATACAGCATCTTTACCATCGGAGGCTTCAATTACATTATAACCTGCTTCTCTTAAAGTAAAACTCACCATCTGTCTAACACTTGCAGAATCATCAACGGTCATAATTGATTTAGTCATTTACTTCTCCTCAGATGTTTTTACTGAATTCTCATTTATAATCCATGAATACTCAGGACAGCCGCAGCCGGAAAGAAATGAAATAAAACGGGGTGATTCGTTTCCGACAAAAGATATTTTCTTTCCAATACTTGATGCGGTTCTGTAGAGGGAAATCAAAATTTGCATAAATGACAAATCGTACTCTTCAACAGCACTAAGATCTACGCATAAATGGTTTGAGGAATTCAAAGAATTCAACAATGCATTTTTTGTTTCCTGTGCGCTTGAAATTGTTAAAGCGCCGTTTAATAGAACTGTTGCCTGAGATAAATTATTTTCAATTTTTAATTGATACATATTTCACCTAAAATAATTCTACATTATCGCCAAGTGATTCAGTATTTGTGTTTTCACTGAATGTATTTTTTTTATTTGAAGTACCGGCATCTTCAACATAAGTCAGATGAATTTTCCTTTCTGATTGCATTGTGTATTTTCCAAGCATCTTTTTTGTATTGGAATTTTTGTTGGATACAATATTATTTCTGCTCAGCTCATAAATAATTTCATCTATTCCGTTTATTACCGGCTGGACAGCATTTTTTGCATCATCATGAACGTGAATTGAATCAACTGCAGTTTCAATTTCATTTTTGAATGAGTGAACTTCGCTCTGGAGTTTATCTATTGAATCTGCGGATTTCCGTTCACTTTCGATCATAGTTTTTACGAGCAATGATATCTTTTCGGTTTCTTCAATCAATTTCTGGTTTTCATTTTCAAAAGATCCTGCTTCAACATTTACACGTAAATTTTTCGATTCAACACTTACCTTTTCTAGGATTTTGGATGTAGCAACGGTTTGTTCTTTTGCGTCAAGCGATAATTTTTGAATTCGTTCGGATAAAACTCCCAATGCAGAACCATTAGAGCCGGTTCTAGCTGCTTTTACTCTTGCGTTAAGAGCAATAATTTCTATTTCAGAACCAATGTCATCAATCTCTAATACGTAAGCTGATAAATCATCTACTACTCCAACAACCGATTTTATAGATTTCGAAAGATTATTACCGATTTCTTGTGTTCTGATCAAACCTGATCTAATGGATTCAATTTCATTTAATACTGATGACAAACAATACCCGTCAGCAGATTCTTTCTGGTTTATCATTTCTGTTGCAGATGCAAGAATCTGTGTTACACCATCTTCTACTAAAGAGAGGTTTTCAACAATTTGCGATATTGCTGTAACAAATTCTTCAAGTGAATTTCTTAATTGAACTGATTGAAGGTTGCATACATCATAGATTACACCCAATTCTTCGGAGTCAATTAAATCGTTCTGATTATGAAGTCTTCTGAAATTTTCAGAGCTTTCTTCCAAAGCAGTTCTAACATGATCCATTTGCTGGCGGGTGATGTCGTGAAACTGCAGCGACATTACTATTTCATTAATGCTTCTTGTAATATTTTGGGAACTGCTGGATATTGCGCCACTTTTAGTTATTCGTTCATTATTTCTATCACTGAATGCATTAATAGATAATGAAATGTTTTTAATGATTACTTCTGATTGTTCTTTTTGTTCGGTTTCCAGTTTTACAAGATTTTCAATTGTTCCGCCCAGCACTGTATTAAGCAGATTGGACCGTTTATTAATATTGTCAACTTTTTCACTAATTAGTGTTGAAAGTTTATCAACATTTTCTGCAAGCGCATTAAAACCCTGGTCTTCGGTTCCAAGTCTGGCGCTTTCAATTTTTGTTGCTATTCCAAGCATCCTTAATTGCTTCACTATTTTTGAG
>DAIEQP010000025.1 GCA_027347805.1 Ignavibacteria bacterium
TTCTGGTTTTAAGAGATCAATACAGTTTTGATACTGCAACACAGGCGCATTATGCTTTCTTAAGCGCTGAATATGATAATTATGAAATGGGCTTAAAAGAAAAGTTTGGAATTACTAAAGTTGTTGTTAACGGCGCCGATATATATAACACCAAATGTATTGCCTGCCATAATTTTGATAAGAAAGTTGTTGGTCCACCTCATAATTCTGTTCTTCCGAAGTATGAAGGAAAGAAGGATGCGCTTGTTAAATACATTCTTAGCCCGGTAAAAGTGGATCCTGCTTATCCTGCAATGCCTCAGCAGGGCTTAAAGCCGAACGAAGCAGAAGCTGTTGCTGATTACATGCTTGCAACATATAAGAAAAAATAATTGAGAACTTACCTGCCGAGAAGCAGGTTTATATTTGATAATGGCTGCTTACTTAAATGAGCGGCCATTTTTTTTATACAAATTATTGCTATTGATTTTGTCCCGCTTCTTTGCTTAATTGTATTCAATCTTTGAGGGGTTCCGGGGTTTTTATTGTTTCTTCTGTTTTTTCTGCCTTGAGGGGATTTAATGTGTTCTATTCATTTTTACCTGATCTAAGATTATTCATTTTCTTTATAGATTGTGTTAAACATTACTAACTGTATTGCATCGGATTATTATTTTTTACCGATTGCCAGGTTTGATGTTTCAACAGTACAAAATCAGCGGATTATCTCTTCTCTACATCAAGTAAGTCTGAAGGTTTTTGATGTGCTAGGAAGGGAAGTAGCAAGGCTTGTTGATGAATATAAACAACCGGGCAATTATAATTTCCAATTCTCAATTATTAATTATCAATTGCCTTCAGGTGTTTATTATTACAGGCTTCAGGCAGGAAATACTAGCTTAACAAAAAAGATGCTTCTGTTAAAATAAAATCTCATCCGGCATCCTTTATTTCTTATGGAATAGAGTATAAATACATATAAATAAATAATTTATACAATCCAGTTGAAAATATATCTCCCTTAGTTGAACATTTATCCGAACCGGTCAGTATTAAATCCGGGCTGGTTTGGAATTAAACTGGTTAGAAAAAAAGTTGAGCAGGCTGGAAAATTAGTGGACTAACCAGGAAAAATAGTGGAGCAATAGAGATTAATTACCGACTAGAAGAGAAAAAGTGTGGACCAGGAAAGAAAAAATAGTGACCTGGTTAGATTTAAAACAAACTTAATAAGATTTTATACTGAGCAGGTTAAAAAATGAGTGAACCTTAACAGATTTGAAACGGAACGGGTAAGAAAAAGAGTGGACTTTTACAGATTTAAAATGAACCCTGCCTGATTGATATAGTTACGAATTCGAGTTTAAGTTTAATAAAATCCATAGGTTATGCCGTGGACTATTTCGATAGCAACCCCGGCAATCAATACCGACATAATCCTAAAATTATGTATTGTGGATTTAACTAACTAAACTAACAATAATTACGAGAGGTGACTATGTCCTCACAAATGTCTTATTCAGCAATTCTTGGCAGGTTCAAGGATGGTATAGTAGCCCTGAAACGCATTCCCGGTTATAATCCCTCCAAGCCAAGTCTCACAATTACCAGCCTGGAAGCTGTTTCAACTGATGCGGAAGCTAAAAATGCCGATGCAGTAAGAACAGGCGCACTATTAAAGGGTCTCAGAAACGAAAGACGGTTTATATCCTTCAGAAGTAAGGAAAGCGATGTAAACTGCATCGAAAACCTGATGAAAAATATTGCCAGCTATCTCAAAGCCGAGCTGGGAGCAAAGCATCCTTCATTTAATGTGGTGGATTCAATTATCAAAAAGATTTCTCCCCCAAACGACCCAAAAGAGGAAGTTAAAGAGGGAGAGGAACCAAAGAAAACAAATTCATCAAGCGAGAAAAGTTATAATTCTCTTGGAGGGTTTGCAAGCAATGTTTACACAATTATTACAGAACTGGGCGAATCCTACAGGCCCACAAACGAGAACATAACCACAATAGCGTTTAAGGGAAGAATAGACCGGCTTGCGCAGCTTAATGCTTCTATTGTAACTGCAGGTACCGATTATGCATCTGCTGTTAAATTACGGGATGATCTGTATAACAGCGGGGATGGAATAATCAGTCTTGTCTCTCAGGTGAAAGATTATCTTGCCAGTTTTGAAAGAGGCAGGAAAAATCCTGATTATATTGCATTCTTTAACGCGGTTAAGTAGAAAGGGAATGAAATATTTATGGAAAACGAAATATTAGAAATTATCCCGAATTCACAGCTTTGACAAAAGTACTATTGCAGTAGAGTTGTGGATTCGGGGATGTTGAAGGATTCATTTTTCAAATTATTTTAACGGTATTGATAGTTTAGCCAGGAACTATTTATTTTGCCTGAAATAGAATACCATTATCCATAATCAATCAAACAAATAACCAAATGAAAATAAAAGCAATCGTAACAGGCACAACCGGAATGGTTGGAGAGGGAGTCCTTCTTACTGCACTAAATCATCCGGATGTTGAATCAGTACTAAGTATAAGCAGGAAACCGTGCGGAATAACCCATCCAAAACTGAAAGAGATCATTCACAAAGATTTTTTGGATATAACTCCGCTGCAAAATGAAATAAAAGGGTACGATGCGTGTTTCTTTTGTCTTGGAATTTCTTCACTCGGGATGAAAGAGGAAGATTACAAAAAGGTTACTTACGATTTAACAATCCATTTTGCAGAAGTTTTAGCCCGCTGCAATCCGCAAATGACATTCTGTTATATCTCAGGAGAAGGAACAGACAGTACCGAAAAAGGAAAACTGATGTGGGCACGGGTAAAAGGTAAAACAGAAAACGACCTCACAAAACTTCCATATAAAGCAGCTTACAATTTCAGACCCGGATTTATAAAACCGGTTGACGGGCAGAAATACGCATTTAAAATTGCGGTCGCTGCCGGTAAAATATATCCTTTGCTGAAACTAATTCTTAGAAACCATATCTGCACTTGCGAAGATATCGGGCGTGCAATGATAAATGCATCAATAAACGGTTATGAAAAAACAATACTTGAAAATGCTGATATTGAATTATTGGCATCAAGAAAGAAAAGGTAAACAGAATGGCACAAAACATTGGACATGTAACAATTGTAGTAAAAGATTATGATGAAGCAATTGAATATTATACCAGAGTTCTTGGTTTTAATCTGCTGGAAGATACAGATATGGGTAATGGAAAAAGATGGGTGCTTGTAGCGCCCGCAGGAACGAAAGGAACATCAATTCTGCTTGCCAGAGCTGCAACTGAAGAACAGAGAAATCATGTCGGCAATCAAACAGGGGGCAGGGTGTTTATGTTTCTTTTCACAGATGATTTTAAGGGTGATTACATAAAAATGAAAGAGAAGGGTGTTAAATTTGTCGAAGAGCCTCGTTCAGAAGAATATGCCGATGTGGTTATTTTCGAGGACATTTATGGTAACAGGTGGGATTTTCTTCAACCCAGACAACAAAAATAAAATGATGTTTAATTAGGGAGATGTTATAATGATCTGCAGAATATGGCATGGCTGGACGTCACTTGAAAATGCTGATGCATATGAAAACCTTTTAAAGCAGGAAATTTTTGTAAATATTGAAAACAGGAAAATTAATGGGTTCAGCGGAATTCAGCTTAACAGGAGAAATCTTGTTGCTGAAGAGGAATTTGTTACAATCATGTGGTTCGTTTCAATTGATTCGGTAAAAGAATTTGCAGGTGATGATTATGAGGCTGCAGTTGTTCCGCCCCCGGCAAGAAAATTATTATCCAGATGGGATGAAAGATCACAGCACTATGTTGTAAAAGAAGAAAGGGGAATGAAAAAATAAATCATCTTCATAATTAATTGTGAAGATATTATGAAGTTAAAACAACAGGAGTGTAAAATGAAAAGAAAGGATTTTCTTGGCTCTGCCTGCAAGATTGGACTTTGTTCCTGCGTTGGATTACCTATGATTTCATCGGACTTATTTGCTGCCGACGATGAAAAGAAAAAAGATGACTGGAGAATTGGTTTCATGCAAAAAAGATTTTCTAAATTAATTGATGCAATACAATCCAATTCTTCACCTGAACAAACAGAAAAAATGATTGAAGCGCTTGGGAAGGCATGCGGCGAAGATTCAAAAACCTGGTATGCAAACAACATTGGAAATATTGAAGGTATGCTAGACCAATTGAAAAAGACATGGATAGAAACAGTTGAATATGATAAGGAAAAAGGTGTTATTAAATTATATGGAAAGAAAACCGGCAAATGCGGATGCCCGTTTGTAGACGGTTCAAAAATTTCTAAAGAATTCTGCAACTGTTCTATTGGTTATCAAAAGGAAGTCTGGTCCAACATATCCGGTAAGAATGTTGATGCATCGATAATCGAATCTGTTTTATATGGTGCGGAAAGATGCAGTTTTATGATTAAGATTGGATAGTAAATTTTTCAACATGATTAATAAGAAATGAATAAAGATATAGACATCATAGGGATTGGTGTATCCACACTTGATATAATTTCGGTAGTTGATCACTTTCCATCGGGAGAAGAAGTACAAAAATCAATTTCAAGCACAATTGACGGAGGCGGCCCGATTGCAACAGCACTTGCAGCCGCTTCCAAACTTGGTTCTAAAACGGTAATGATGGATAGTCTAGGAAATGATTGGCTTGGCGTTGATATAAAAGAAGATCTGCAAAATTATGGTGTGGATACAAACTGCATTAAAGTTAATCATGGTTCCACCTCCTCATTTGCCCAAATACTTGTACGCAAAAATGATGGCGCAAGAACAATAGTTTATACACCCGGTAATTCTCCTGAACTTTCTGAAGCAGAAATTAGTGAAGAGCTTATTAGCAGGGCAAAATATGCTCATATCAATGGAAGACATTTCAGCGCCTGTCTTAAAACATGTGAAATAGCAAAAAGCTGCAATACAAAAATATCATTCGACGGGGGAGCGCATCGTTATAAGGAAAGATTCAGACAGATAATTCCCAATGTTGATTTGGTAATCGCGTCAAAGCAGTTTGCGTTTGAGTATTCAAATGAAACATCGATAGAAATAGCTGCAGAAATGTTTTTAAATCTTGGTGTTGAGACAGTTGTAATTACAGATGGAATTAAAGGAAGCTGGCTCTTTATTCAAGATACATTTAATTATCATCAGCCGGCATTCATTAATCAGAATGTGATAGATACAACCGGATGCGGTGATAGTTATCATGGTGCGTTTTTATATTCGCTATGCAGCGGCAGGAATTATAAAGATGCAATGGTAATTGCAAGTGCGGTTGCATCAATTAATGCATCATCTTTAGGCGGAAGAAAAGGATTGCCTTCATTCACTGAATTGAAAAGTTTTCTTGATAACCATTTATTCAGTCTGTGATAAATATCTTTCTAAAAAATCATCCGAAACTTTTTTTATCTTTCCAAAGTTATAAAACAAAAAATGGGAATTAATGCTTACTGTTTTAGATGCCGTTCAAAAATCAACTGAATACCTGGAAAAGAAAGGAATAGAATCTGCAAGATTAAACGCCGAACTGCTTCTTGCCGAAATACTGAATTGTAAAAGGCTTGATTTATATCTCCGTTTTGAGAAACCGTTATCTGATGAAGAAACAAATAAATACCGTGAATGGATTGCACGCAGGGGAAAATATGAACCGCTGCAATATATAATTGGTCATGTGGAATTTTATGCTCTCAAAATCAATGTTAATTCTTCCGTATTAATACCGAGGCAGGAAACTGAAATTCTTCTTGAGACAATAATAGAACAAATTAAAAATAGAAATGGATTGAAAATATTAGATGTTGGAACAGGAAGCGGAATAATTCCTGTTGTCCTTGCAAAGCACTTAATTGATGCGCAGATTATATCAATTGATGTATCAAGTGATGCAATAAATGTTGCTCAGAATAATGCTTTGATGAATGAAGTCGAATCAAAGATTAATTTCCTTCACCGGGATATATTCGAAGCCGATTTTGAACCTGATATGTTTGATATAATTGTATCAAATCCTCCTTATGTATCAAGCGAAGAGTATATATCGCTTCAGAAAGAAATAACAGAGTTCGAACCGCGTATTGCTCTCACTGATGAAGGCGATGGTTATAAGTATTATAAATTCATTACAGAGAAAGCTAAATTATGGCTTAAAGAGAATGGAAAATTATATTTTGAAGTCGGAAAGGATCAGAGCAATAAGGTTATTGAAATAATGAATGCGAATGAATTCAGAAATATTGCAGCATTAAAAGATTATCTGAATATTGAAAGAGTGATTAAAGGAGAGAAATAATGAGGGCACTCGTTCAAAGAGTTACAGCCGGAAGTGTTGAAATAAGAAATGAAAATTATTCCGCGTCTATCGGTAAAGGAATGGTAATTCTTCTAGGTATAAAAGAAAGTGATAATGAAGATGATCTTATGTTTGTTGCTGATAAATGTTCGAACCTGCGGATCTTTGAGGATGAAAATGAAAAAATGAATCTTTCATTAAAAGATGTTGATGGCGAAGTGCT
>DAIEQP010000199.1 GCA_027347805.1 Ignavibacteria bacterium
GAAATGAAACCGGGAACAAAGATTGAAGAAACAAATTTAATCTCGCAGCAGGTAGAAAAAATTGTAGGTAAAATTCCTGAAGTTGCAAGAATTTATGCTAACGTCGGCGTTTCTAATGAAGGCTTGATCGGTTCATCATCATCAAACTATTCTGAAGTAACTGTAACTCTCATTCCTAAAAATCAGAGAGTCAGAAGTACCCAGGAAATTAAAGATGAAATCGAAGCTAAGTTGAGAAAACTCCCCGGTATTAAAACAAGAATCAACGAAGTGGGAATTTTTGGAGTTGCAAACGAAACACCGATCCAGTTTTTGTTGACAGGTCCTAAATATGAAGACGTAATTACTGCTGCTAAAACTGTTGCAAATGTAATCAAAACAATACCTGGCACTGCAGATGTCCGTCTTTCAACTGCAGATGGTAATCCTGAAACGCAAATTACTATTGATAGAAGAAAACTTTTAAGCTATGGATTAACACTCGCTGAAGTTGGCGGTGCTTTACGTGTTGCTTTAACCGGTGATGATGAATCCAAACTTAGAGAAGGCGATACTGAATATGATATCAGAGTTGTGCTTGATCAGTTTGACCGTTCAAAAACAGAAGACCTCGGAAATATTTCTTTTGTTAACAGAAAAGGACAGCAGATTTATCTAAAACAATTTGCTGATATCAATAGAGGAACAGGTCCAACCAAGTTGTCGCGAACTTCAAGAAGTGCTTCTGTAATTATTTATTCTCAGGCGGTCGGCAGACCAAGCGGTAATATTGCACAGGATATTGTTAAAGAAGTTGCTAAGCTTGATTTACCAAAAGGTATAACAACTGCGTTCCAGGGACAGGTTAAAAACCAGAACGAATCAATGGGCGATATGATGCTCGCACTTTTCGCAGGCATTTTGTTTACTTATATGATTATGGTTGCATTGTATGATTCATTCATCTATCCTTTCATTATTTTATTCTCAATTCCGCTTGCTATGATTGGTGCGCTGCTTGCTTTGGCAATGTCGTTAAAAGCATTGTCAATATTCTCAATGCTTGGTGTAATTATGCTTGTCGGCCTTGTCGGCAAGAATGCTATTCTGCTGGTTGATAGAACCAACTTTGTTCGTTCGCAGGGCGAAAGTCTACACGATGCATTAATTGATGCAGGCAAAATGAGAATCCGTCCTATCTTTATGACTACATTGACAATGATATTCGGTATGCTTCCGATTGCTCTTTCTACGGCAGACGGTGCCGAATGGAAAAGCGGTCTTGCCTGGGCTTTAATTGGCGGTTTAACGTCATCATTGTTCCTTACATTAATTGTAGTTCCTATGGTATATACAAAGGTGGAAGAAGTGAAAGTTGCTTTCGTACCTTTTGTAAAAAAACTTGTAGGCAAAGTGATAAAACAAAAACAACCCAAACCAACTCCTGCAGAGGAAGATTTGGGATTGAGCAAATAAATAATTCTCAATTAACAAGAAAAGCCGCAATTATATACTGCGGCTTTTTTTATATTTGCTAACAACGTAAAGCAAGTTAATCATATGCCAGACAAAAAATATTCTGTAATTGTTTTTGATTTGGGAAACGTGCTGCTTCCCTTTAATTACGATTCCGTAACTCAAAAGTTTAATAAAATTAAACCGGGACTCGGGGATAAGTTTAAAAAACTATACGCCGAGAATTATGATATCCACAGAAAATTTGAACGCGGAGATATTTTTGTTGAAGATTTTTTAACAATTATGATGGACTGGCTTGAAGGAAGAGTGTTTGGTAAGGAATTTTGCAAAATATTTTCAGATATATTTACAGTTAACCAGGAGCTTGTTAAGCTTCTGCCGGTATTAAAAAAGAAATATAAGCTGGTTCTTCTTTCCAATACTAATTATATACACAAAAAATACGGTTACGGGCATCAGGAGTTTCTGAACCATTTTGACAAACTTTTCCTATCTCATGAAGTTCGTGCAATAAAACCGGAGAAGGAAATTTATAAAGCCGTAGAAAAATATACAGGTAAACCATCCGGCGAGCATTTATTCATTGATGATATAAAAGAATATGTTGATGGCGCAAAAAAATGCGGATGGGATGCAATTCAATTTATTGAAAATGATCAGTTAATAAAAGCCCTGGAACTGAAAAAGGTTCTAAAGTAATACGTTAAACCAATAACTAATAGACTGATACTGCTATTCCTTCCAGTTTTTCCATTCATTCGGCTGATAGCCTAACGTAACATCTTTTCCATTTCTGACAATAGGAGTTTTTAACAGCAGGGGATCAGCAAGCAGTTCTTCCTCAATATCGAATACCATATACTGAAGATTGCGTTTTTTATACTGCTTTCCATCTTTGTCAATTAATTCATCAAGAGAAATAATTCTTGTAATATTTTCCAGTTCCCCTTTGGCTAGTCCTTTTTCATTTAAATCCCTGAAATGAAAAGGAATTCTGCGTTCTTTAAAGAAGCGTTCCGCTTTTTGTGTATCACGGCAGCCTTTCGTCCCGATAATTTGTATGTTCATAAAACCACTTTTTGATTGACGAGAGCAAAAGTTATATTTTTCGCGCGCATAATCAAATATAGAATCACAGAAAGAGATAAAAATGAAAAAAGTTAAACAAATAATTTTATTAATCACTTTAGGAATAGTAATGATTAGCTGTTCATCAAATAAAAAAAGCCAGGAACCGGCAGATTTTAAATTTTATGTTGAATCATTTGCTGATTTAAGAATCCAGCGATATTATGTGCCCGGATTCGATGAGTTAACACCAAAGCAGAAAGAGCTTGTCTTTTACCTATACCAGGCATCACTTTCGGGAAGGGATATAATTTACGATCAGAATTACAAACACAATCTTTTTGTGCGCCGAACACTTGAAGCTATTGTAAACACTTTTTCCGGTGACAGAACTACTCCCGAATTTCAGAAGTTTATGACTTACACAAAACGTGTTTGGTTTTCAAATGGAATTCATCATCATTATTCAAACAAGAAAATCCTTCCGGAATTCTCAAAAGAATATTTTAAAGAATTAATTGCGGGAACAGATGAGTACCAGCTTCCGCTTCAGAATAACGACAAGCCGGATGACCTGATTAAGCAGATGGAATCAATCATGTTTGATCCCAAAGTTGCGCCGGTAAAAGTTAACCAGGATCCGAATGTTGATTTGATAAAAACATCGGCAGTTAATTTTTATGAAGGTGTAACCCAGAAGGAAGTGGAAGACTTTTATAAAAAAGTTGACGACCCAAACGATACCCGTCCTCTATCATACGGACTTAATTCCAAGTTGATAAAAGAAAAAGGACAAATTTTTGAGCGCCACTGGAAAACTACCAGCATGTATGCATTTGCATTACGCAAAGTTGTAAGCTGGCTCGAGAAGGCCGTTGGTGTTGCAGAAAACGATCAGCAGAAAAAAGCTCTGCAGCTTTTGATCGAATATTATAAAACAGGCGATCTTAAAAAATGGGATGAATACAACATTGAATGGGTGAAAGACACCACTTCTGTTGTTGATATTACAAATGGTTTTATTGAAACATATAATGACCCGCTAAGTTATCGCGCTACATATGAATCAATTGTTTCGATAAAAGATAATGAAGCTACCAAAAGAATTGAAGCAATTAGCAATAATGCTCAATGGTTCGAAGACAACTCGCCGATAATGCCGGAACACAAAAAGAAAAATGTAAAAGGTGTTTCAGCTAAAGTTATTACGGCAATTGTAGAAGCAGGCGATGCGGCCCCCTCAACTCCAATAGGAATTAATCTGCCAAACGCAAACTGGATTAGAAAAGAACATGGTTCAAAATCAGTTAACATAGGAAACATTGTTCATTCTTATAATAAGTTTGGCGCTACAAGCGGGGTGCTGGAAGAGTTTTCTTATTCCAAAGAAGAAATTGAGAGGGATAAAAAGTATGGTTCCCTTTCTGATGATCTTCATACAGATATGCATGAGGTTATCGGTCATGCATCCGGGCAAATGAACCCCGGTGTTGCAGAACCGCACCAGACACTTAAAAATTATTATTCAACGCTCGAAGAAGCGCGAGCAGATCTTGTTGCACTCTATTACCTGATGGATCAGAAACTTGTTGATATCGGCGTAATGCCATCTCTAGATGCAGGTAAGGCCGCTTACGATGATTACATTAAAAATGGTTTAATGGTTCAGCTTGCTAGAATTCCTCTCGGGGAAAATGTTGAAGAAGCTCATATGCGCAACAGGCAGCTTGTTGCTAAGTGGGCGTTCGAAATGGGCGCTAAAGAAAATGTAATTGAAAAGAAAATTAAAGACGGCAAAACATATTTTGTTGTTAATGACTACGGCAAGCTGAGAAACTTATTCGGTCTGCTGCTTAAAGAAATTCAGAGAATTAAATCTTCGGGCGATTATAATGCCGGGAAAAATCTTGTTGAAAATTATGGAGTTAAAGTTGACCCGCTGCTTCATAAAGAAGTTCTTGAGCGGTATAAAAAATTAAATATTGCCCCGTACGCAGGATTTATCCAGCCCAAACTTGTTCCGGTTATGGAAGGAGAGAAAATTATTGATGTTAAAATTGAATACCCGTCAGACTTTACAAAGCAGATGCTTGAATATGGTAAGGATTACAATACGCTGGCTACATATAATTAAAGATAATGCTGGTGATATAGCTGCAAGGAATTAGGTTTAGGATACAAATAAAACCCCAACTTATTGTTGGGGTTTCGTTTATTGTGAAATGTCGAAAATATTTTAATTCAAGCCGCACATTCCGTTTGCGCATCCGCCGCCAAACGAAGGCATGCCGCAGCTGCCATCGCTGCAGGATGGGGCGCTGAATTCTGAAGATGAACCAACTGAAGCGCTGAACGATGATAAGAGTTTTTTATAGTTTGCCGATTGGCAATCCGGGCATTTTACTTCTTCAAGATTTGCCGAAGATTTATGAAGCACTTCAAATTTTTTTCCGCAGTCATCACATTTATATTCAAATACTGGCATTGTTAATCCTGTTGTTAATTTATAATCTTTGTTGTAATTGTTCCGATGTTTTCAAGTTCTGCAAAAATTTTATCCCCCGGAAAAACACGGCTTACACCTTCAGGTGTTCCTGTAAAAACAAGGTCTCCTTTTTCAAGCGTCATTCTTGATGAAATATGCTTAACAATATCAACGGGAGAGAAAATCATTTTACTGATTGATGAATTATGTTTTACAGTATCGTTTACTTTTAATAAGATATTTTCATCGCCCCGTAGTTGATAATCCGACTTGAGAAGAACGTCAGTCAGCACGGCGGCGGTATCAAAACATTTTGCCAATGTCCATGGATCTCCTTTTGCCTTAAACTGGAATTGAAGATCGCGTAAAGTCATATCAAGGCCAACAGTATAACCGTAAATTGCGTTTGCGGCTTCCTCTTCAGTTGCATTCTTTACTGTTTCCCCGATATAAAGAACTAGTTCAACTTCATGCTGTAAATTTTCCGAGTAGGGAGGATGAATAACGGAATCTCCCGAGAAGATAACGTTTGATGCCGGTTTGAGAAACATAATCGGAAATTCATCCTGAGTTTTTCCGCCAAGTTCTTTTATATGATCGGAATAGTTTCTGCCAATGCAGACAAGTTTTCCAATTGGAACCTGCTCTTCGCTATTTTTGAATTTAATATATCTCATAATATTGGTTAGATGTTGGTTAATGAAATTGGTTTCAGCATAGAAATATTTTTTTATAATTCAATATAGATTTATCGTCCTCAAAAAACGACTCCTTGAAACTAAACATTCATTTAGGTTTTCTGTTCTTTTTTCTTAGCCGCCGGGAAAAGAATATTATTTAATATCAGCCGGTAACCCGGGGAATTTTTATACACCGATAAATTTGTCGGGGGATCGCCAACAGCATGCTGGTAATCTTCGGGATCGTGTCCGCCGTAAAAAGTAAAAGTTCCTCTTCCAAAATTTCCATGTATATATTTTACCTGGTCGGAGTTTGCACGTTCACCAAGAATATAGCAGGATTTTTTAATCAGACTTTTTCTGAATGCCGTTGTCTGTCCCATGAATCCATGAATTACATTTACATGATTTTGAGTAAGCATTGTTGGAACGGGATCGTACTTAGCAGAAAAATCGAACAAGGTGAAATAATCGTTTTGTTCCGGTCCAACTTCCGGCAGCTGAATATCGATATCGCTGTATTCATAAACTAAAGGATTCATTTCCAGCTTGAAATTTTCGAAAGCGAAAGTCTGGGAAAAATCCAGTTTGTTTTGTGCATCAACATCCGGCGGATCGCCGTCATACATCCGGTCAACAATATCAACATTCTGTGCGGCGAGAGCAATATCATAAGAATCAGTTGCGGAACACATTGCAAATAAGAAACCGCCTTTACCGACATAATCTTTTATGTCCAAGACAACAGCTCTTTCCATCTCGCTGACTTTTTTGAATCCCAGTTTGGCAGCTTCTTTTTCATAAGTAACCTGTTGTTCAATGTACCATGCTGCCTGGTTGAATGAACCATAAAATTTTCCGTACTGTCCTGTAAAATCTTCATGATTAAGATGAAGCCAGTCATACTTGCTTAAATCCCCGCGAAGAATTTCTTCTACCCAGATTTTATCATACTTCACTTCTGCATAATCGAGAGCAAGTGTAACGGCATCATCCCAGGGTTTGAAATAGGGAGGAACATAAACTGCAATGCTGGGGGCTTTCTCAAGCCGAACAACATCCATATTATTATCTTCACTCTGGACTAACGAATATATTTTAACAACCTCTTCTTGTGACAGGGGCTGGAAAGCAACTCCTTTAACTCTGCATTTAATTGCCAGATCGTTTGAGTAATCCAGCATGAATGAACCGCCGCGGTAATTAAGAAGCCAATCGGCGGTACCTCCAGCTTTTAAAGCATTAAAGGTTATTCCATATGCTTTTAGATGATCGGTCTGCTGCAGATCCATATAAATTAGAATCTTGGATTGAGCACAAACATTAACTGTAATTAATATTAATATGTAATGGAATATCTTCATAATCATTTATTGAATGGTGCGAAAGTTATACTCTGCCTATGTGATTTTCAATCCAAAACATTATTTTGCAAAAGTTTATTTCAAGGGCGTTTAATATGTCAGATCAGCACAAAGCACCGGCATGTACTAATTGTTCTTATGAGTTTCATGATGAGAATAACTTCTGTCCCAGATGCGGGCAAAAGAATCATGAATTGAGAATTCCACTCAAACATTTAATTGAAGAAGTCCTTGAAGCTACACTTCATTTGGATTCCAAATCACTTCTTACATTAAAACTGCTTTTATTCAAACCGGGCTTTATAAGTAATGAATTTAATTCCGGCAGGAGAGCGGATTATGTTCCGCCAATCCGGTTGTACGTGCTTATAAGTTTTGTCTTTTTCTTTTTGCTTAATATGTTATCTGGCGGGCATAAAAATGATGCGGGTCATTCAGGCGCCAAAACAAAAACTGACTTTTCAATTAGTTACCAGGGAATACATTCAAATGAACTTGAGGGATTTACTATTCAGCAAACAGATTCATTAATGAAAGCCAGAAAAATTGAATCAACGGGTTTTAACAAATATTTTATACGCCAGATGCATAAAATCGCTAACAGCAGTTCTGCAGAGTTTTCACATCTTCTAATAAAAAATATTTCTTATATGATGTTTCTGCTAATGCCTGTATTTGGCGCGTGGATATTTTTGTTTAATAAAAGACAAATGAAGTATTATATAGAAAGTCTGATTGTATCAGTACATTTTCACAGTTTTGCTTTTCTAACATTTACATTTCTTTTGCTGATTAGTCTTTTTGCGGGGTTAGAAATATTTTTATTCCTGGAATTCTTAATTATGCCTTTTTACATGCTGCTGATGTTTAAAAGAAGTCTGCAGCAGTCATGGATATTAACAATCGGAAAAACTTTTGTTATTGGATTTTTATATTTGATTTCTTTCTTTGTGCTGCTTCTTCTTACAATTCTGATAAGTGCAATGTTTATATAAAAAAAAGCCCCGCACTGCGGGGCTTTTTAATTATGCTGTCTTTCGATCGCTTTCAATATAGATTGGTTTTTCCTTATTGCTTACAACATCTTTTGTAACCAAACATTTATCAATATTTTCTTTTGTTGGAATTTCATACATAATATCAAGAAGTATCCCCTCAACTATTGAGCGTAAAGCACGTGCGCCTGTTTTTCTTTCGATTGCTTTTTTAACAATTTCATCCAGCGCTGCCTGATCAAACTCAAGCTCAGCGCCTTCAAGTGAAAACAATTTCTTGTATTGTTTTACCAATGCGTTTTTAGGTTCGGTAAGAATATTTTTCATTGCCTTTTCATTCAGCGATGCTAACGGCGCAATAATCGGCAGTCTCCCGACTAATTCAGGAATCAAACCGTATTTGACCAGATCTTCCGGGAGTGCGTTATGCATTAAATTATCCCGTTCTATTTCGGTCGCATTTTGAACGTGAGTATCAAATCCAATTGGATTTCTGTTTATTCTGCTTGCAATGATATTATCAATTCCATCAAAAGCCCCGCCGCAAATGAAAAGAATATTTTTTGTGTTAACATTAATTAAACTTTGTTCCGGGTGTTTTCTGCCGCCGCGTGGTGGAACTCCAGCAACTGTTCCTTCCAGTATCTTTAACAAAGCCTGCTGAACACCTTCGCCTGATACATCGCGTGTAATTGAAGCACTTTCACTTTTCCTGGCAATTTTATCAATTTCATCGATGTAAACAATTCCTCTTTGAGCTTTATCCAAATTGTAATCTGCTGCCTGCAATAAACGAACAAGAACGGTTTCTACGTCGTCGCCAACATAACCGGCTTCAGTAAGTGTGGTTGCATCAGCAATTGCAAAAGGAACATCAAGTATTCTGGCTAAGGTCTGGGCAAGAAGGGTTTTTCCAACGCCGGTCGGACCCATTAAAAGAATATTGCTTTTTTCAATTTCTACATCATCCATTTCAAAAAGAGAGTTTGAGGCATTAACTCTTTTGTAATGATTATAAACAGCTACGGCAAGAATCTTTTTTGCCAGATGCTGATCAACAACATACTCATCGAGACTTTTCTTTATTAAATCCGGAGTTAAGGATGAATGGCTTGTTTCTTTTTTGGGATAATTGGAAATATTGTTCTTTAGAATATCAACACTGGTCTTTATGCATATGTCGCAAATATAAACGTCAGGACCCGCAACCATAGAGGTTACTTCGCTTCCATCTCTGCCGCAAAAAGAACATTTAACACTACGAGGTTCTCTGGAATCTGTCATTTTTAAACGTTTTTTGTTTGAATACTATTAAGCTCATCTCTGGCACGGTCAAAATAGATGGAGTTTGGGAATTTTTCAAGTATTTTTTGGAAAGTTTCTATGGATTTGGGAATATCTCTAAGACCATAAAAATAGGTCAATCCGAGCAAAAAAGTGCATTTATCGGCGAAAATCGAAGCATTTTCATCTTTTATGATGGATTCTAGCAGTTGAGCCGCTGAAAAAAAATTGTCTCTTGAAAGAAAAATTTCTGCGAGTTTAATTTTTGCGAACTGATTTATAATAAATAAATTATCGTTATCAGCTAAAGTTTTGAATTCAGTCGCAGCTTGTTCTAGATTATTTTGTAACAAAAGAAAATCTGCATTGGCATATTTTAAAAGATTTAAAGAATCTTTTCTTGCAATGTTTATCAGAAAATTTAATTCCAATGCATCGTTGGAAAAATCGTTTGATAAATTTCTAGTCGTTTCTTTCAATTGATTTATGGCTTGTAAATAATTACCCTCCCAGAATTCAATTCTTGCCAAATAATATTGAGCCTCTGCCAAAATTCCTTGATCAGGGCGGCGATTTATTGCTTCACTAAATTCGTTTCTCGCTTTTGGAAAGGATTTCTTTTCACAGGCAATTTTTCCGGAAGCCAAATTGGATTGGGCAGCTTGAAAAGTTAACGAAAATGATTTTTTAATAATTGAATAAACACTATCGGCAGACTCGGGTAAAAACAGCCTTGTGCGGTATATTTCTCCAACTCTAAAATAAGCTTCAGCAGTATATGCGCTTGTTGCCTCTTTGCGGATAAACGAATTATAACTCTGAATTACTTCAGAATATTTATCCTGGAAAATTTTTTGTTTTATGATCAACGGTTTCCAGCCAGCATTTATTGAATCCGATTTTTGGTTCAATGACTGTTCAATGGATTTTGCGTAATTAATTCTGGCGGCTGATATAAAATCAGATTTTGGATAATTATCTAAAATATATTTAAAAGCTTTTGCCGATACATCAAATTGTTTCTGATCAAACAAAGTTTGCGCGAAAACAAACATACTTGTTCCGTTTCCCCTTAAATTTTTCTCAACCTGTTCAACAATTTCGAATGCCTCATCATTTTTTCCCGTCTGCTGATAAGTAAACGCAAGAAGATCTAAAACATCCGCAGTTTTATGATCATCAGCGAAATTCTTTATTGCCTTTATTGTTTGTTCGGCAGCAGTTGGACGTGTGATAAAAGAACTAATTCGGCTTCTGACAAGCCCCGCTTGTTCCGGATGAACAAGAATTAACTCACACAGTTCAGCGGCGGCTTTTTCAAAGTTCATATTGATGGCATATATGTTTGCTAAGTCTATTGAAAAGATATATGCATCGTCAGATTTTTTTTTGCCTTCGTTAAGTAATTCTATCGCTTTGTTGAAAGCCCGATTCTCAATAGCAGCATTTGCAATTATTCGGTAAGTTGTAGAAGAGTTTGGATTCGTCGCAATTCCATTGTCCCAGGCTTCGTTTGCCTTCTGTAAATTATCCATCAAGTAGTAAGTGGTGCCAAGAATACCGTACAATCCGGGATCAAGCGGAGTCGACTTAATCTTCGATTCAATAAGCTGAAGCGACTCATTATACTTTTTCTGCGAAATGTAGATCCGATTTAATGATTCGAAATATTGAAAATTCCAGGATTGCTGCAGATACAATTCACGATACAGCGGTTCAGCTTTATCAAGCTGGCCGGCTGCTTCATAATTTTGAGCGAGACTCCACTTATAATTTAATACCTGATCATTTTGAGCATTTACTCGAGAAACTAAAATCATCAGGA
>DAIEQP010000235.1 GCA_027347805.1 Ignavibacteria bacterium
ATAATATTATCAGTGATAATGAACTTCTTCAAAAGAAAAAAGAGATAATTCTCAGATTGAGAGCAGCGGTATTAGATCATGAAAATAATTTGAATCAGGTTAAGTTTTATATTGAAGAGATTCTACCGCAATCAAAAGAAATCTATGAAAGCGCCAGAAAAAGTTATGATGCCGGTGAACTTGAATATCTCGAATATCTCCAGGCAAAACAGATGCTGATAAATTCACAAAGTAATTATATCAACGCAATTGTGAATCATTATCAATCGGATTTTGAGATTGAAGAACTCATCGGAGAAAATATTACAACGAATTTAGAATTGGAGAAATAAATGAAAAAGAAAACCAGTCTGCTTTTAGGGTCATTGTTTATTCTAACTGTTATTACAGGATGTAAAAAAGCAGAAGAAATAAAGAAAGAAACAAATGAAGAAACTCAGCAAATAATAAAGCTTAGTGAAGAATCGATAAAACAAATTCAGCTTGAAACAGTAATTACAGAGTTGCAGCCAGTTACAGGTGAACTTCGAATACCCGCAAGAGTTATCACAAATCAGAATAATGAAGCGTTGGTAGGTTCTATGGTTCCTGGAAGAGTGCACGATGTGTTTGTAAATCTTGGTGATAATGTTAAAGCTGGGCAGGTATTGATGAATGTTGAAGGACTTGAAATTGGAGAAATAAAAGCCGGCTATCTTAAAGCTAAGGCAAATTTAGATTTTGCAGAGGCGGATTATAAGCGTCACAAAATTCTTTCAGAACAGAATGTTGGTTCCAAACAATCTTTCCTTGAAGCCGAAGCTGAATATCAAAAAGCTCTGGCCGAGTTTCAGGCTGAAGATAAAAAAATTCATTCTATTGGACTGACTGATGAAGATGTCGCAAATGGTACAAGCCAATCGAACAATGACCACATATCGGGAAGACTTGCAATAAGATCTCAAATTAATGGAGTTGTTGTTGAAAGAAATGTAGTTATTGGCCAGCAGATTGACGCCTCAACAAACGCACTGAAAATAATAAACACAAATACTGTTTGGGTTGATGGGCAGATTTATGAAAAGGACATTCCAAATCTTTCAAAAAAAACTGATGCCGTGTTTATAACAACAGTATATCCAGGGGAAAAATTTATTGGGAAAGTAATTTACATCGGGCAGGTGGTTGATGAACAAACAAGGACAATTACAATCAGATGCGAGTTCAATAACTTAAGAGGTAAATTAAAACCCCAAATGTTCGGTGAGATCGAAATTCCAATTTCTAAAGACGCAAAAGCAATTACTCTTCCTGAAGATGCTGTAATTAAAGATGCTGGGAACGAATATGTTTTTATTAAAAATAATGCTGGTGGAATTGTTCATGAATTTAAAGTAAGAAAAATAGTCGCCGGCACAAATTTGAATAACAGGATAGAAGTTAAAGACGGATTAAAACCAGGAGAAAATGTTGTAATAAAAGGTTCATTTTATTTGAAGAGCGAGATGAAGAAAAAAGAATTTGGGGAGGAAGAATAATGCTTGAAAAGATTATTTCTCTTACTCTAAAAAGAAAAGGAACGATAATTTTCTTTTCGCTTCTGATTGTGATTGCAGGTGTTTACGCCTACCTGAAATTACCAATAGATGCTTTCCCGGATGTTACCAATGTTCAGGTTGAAATTGTTAGCCATGCAGATGGTTTATCTGCAATCGAAATTGAACGAAATGTAACCTACCCGATTGAAATGTCAATGCGTGGTTTGCCAGATGTTAAACAGATGAGATCGGTTACAAAATTCGGTTTGTCAATTGTAACAATAATATTCGATGATGATGTTGATATTTATTTTGCCCGGCAGCTGGTTTTTGAAAGATTATCTGAGGCAAGAGAAAACGTCCCTAAAGGTGTAGAAGTATCAATGGGACCAATAGCAACTGCTATGGGAGAAATTTATCAATATACATTAAATGGTAATGTCCCCGCAGATTCAACAGCAAAAGTTGCTTACCTGACTAACCTTCGAACTATACAGGAATGGATTATCACTCCTCAATTAAAAAGCGTTGCAGGTGTAAATGAGATCAATTCATTCGGCGGATATTTTAAGCAGTACCAGGTTTTACTTACTCCTGAAAAATTGCTCAAGTATAATATAACTGCTCAAGAAATATTTTCTGCCATAGAAAATAATAATCAGAATGTGGGTGGAAATATTCTCGAAAAAAATTCCGATCAGTATATTGTAAGAGGTGTAGGATTAATACAGACTATAAATGATATTGAAAACATTGTACTCAAATCTAAGGAAGGTGTCCCTGTATTTCTGAAAGATGTTGCCCAGGTGAAAGTTGGTGAGGCAGTCCGCATGGGTGCGGCAATGATTAATGGAACAGAAGAAACTGTCGGCGGAATTGTAATGATGCTTCGGGGTGAGAATAGCCGGGAAGTTGTTCAAAGAGTTGAAGAAAAGGTGAATGAAATCAACAGCAATAATATCCTACCAAATAGAATTAAAATTGTACCCTATTATGATAGAAGCGATATTGTAAATGCAAGTGTAAATACAGTTAATAAAGCACTTGTAGAAGGAGCACTGCTAGTTCTGCTGATTCTATATTTGTTATTAAGAAGCTTCAGAGGAAGCTTTGTGGTATTAATTGCTTT
>DAIEQP010000244.1 GCA_027347805.1 Ignavibacteria bacterium
GTTGGATATGAAGCCTGGGAAAATATCAGATTATCCCGTGCAAAAGCATGGGTGCAAAAATATAAATGGCCAATTTATTATTTCGTTGGAGTTGCATTCTGGAATATGCTTGGCGCCGGTTTATTTGGATTTATGATTAATCCCCCAATCGCACTTTATTATATGCAGGGATTGAATACAACTCCTGTTCACGGCCATGCAGCATTGTTTGGTGTTTACGGTTTACTTGGAATTGGTTTAATGTTATTCACTTTACGCGCAATAAGACCGGACATTGAATGGGATGAAAAAACAATGAAATTTTCTTTCTGGTCAATAAATATCGGTTTATTCGCAATGGTTACAATTAGTTTATTGCCAGTTGGATTAATGCAAACATGGGCATCTGTTGAACATGGTTACTGGTATGCAAGAAGCTCAGAATTTCTTCAGTCCGGCATTATGAATACTATTAGATGGACACGCGTTTTTGGTGATACAATTTTTGCTGTCGGTGTTGTTGTGCTAGTCTGGTTTGTAATTAAACTATCGATAAAATTTCTGAAAGGTGACAATAATTAGATTTATTATTGAGGCGCTATTTTTAATAGCGCCTCACAATTATATTTATTTTTTCTTCTTCGCCAAAATCTCTTCCATCTGATCCATTACTTTATTCATTTTTGCAATAGTTAAATCAAATGCTTCACTAGTCATAGGATCTATACCAGCTTTTTTAATTAGATCTATCGGATATTCAGAACTTCCACCTTTAAGAATTTTATAGAAGTTATCAATAGCCGGCTGTCCATCTCTTACAATCTTCTCTGCAAATGCAGTTGCATAAATTAAAGAAGTAGAGTACTGATAAACATAATAAGTATAATTTACAAAATGAGGAATGTAAGCCCATTCATAAGCAATGTACGGGTCAACAACACAGGCTCCTTCATCATTACCATAATATTTTTTTACAATGTCATAATAAATCTTGCTCATGTCTTCGCCGGTCAGCGATTGTCCCTGCTCAATCTTCTTATGAATTTCCCATTCAAATTCAGCAAATGATGTTTGTCTGAAAATTGTTGTTCTAAGTAAATCAAGATATGAACCAAGCAGATATAACTTTTCTTCATCTTTCTTAACAGTATTTACCATGTAATTATTAAGAAGAGTTTCATTAATTGTAGATGCAATTTCGGCAACAAAGGTTGCGTATTGTGCATCAACAAATGGCTGGTTCTTATTTGAAAAATAACTATGCATTGTGTGGCCAAGTTCATGCGCCAATGTTGAAACCGACTCATAATCATCAGTCCAATTCATTAATATGTACGGATGCAAATCATACTGGGCACCTGAAGAATAAGCACCACTTCTTTTGCCTGACGTAGGAATGTAATCTATCCATCTTTCATCAAATGATTTTTTTACTGTGTTCACATATTCCTGTCCCATCGGCTTAAATACATCAAGTAAAAGTTTCTGTCCTTCTTCAACATTATATTTGAAACTAACTGATTTAACAAGCGGTGTATATAAATCATAATAATGGAGTTTATCTACACCAAGCATTTTTGTTTTCAGTTTGAGAAATCGGTGAAGTGTCGGCAGGTTTTTGTGAATTTGATTAATCAGATTTTCGTAAACCGATACAGGAATATTGTTTGCATTTAGCGAACCTTCTAAAACTGTATTATATTTTCTATTCTTAGAATAGAAATAATCGGCTCTTACTTTACCAGCTAAATTGGCTCCAATTGTATTTTCAAACTTTTTATAATTTTCAAAAGTAGACTTCATTACCAGTTCACGATCTTTTCGATTTTGAACGGTTCTGTATTTATTATATCCGGCAGAATTTAATTCAACCATTTCGCCAGTAGAAAGTTTTACTTTGGCATTTGGTTTTTCAGCATTATCAAAAATGCCGTATAGTTCACCGGGAGTTGATGTAACCAATCCAGCGCTAGCCAATATTTCTTCTTCGCGTGCGGTTAGTGTGTGAGGACGCAGACGAAGTATATCATTTACAAAAAATTTGTATTCACTTAATTCTTTTTTCTCATCAAAGAATTTTTTGATCTTCTCCGGATCTATACTTAAAATTTCGGGACTAATAAATGAAGCAGCCTCGCCAAATTTTGTTCCTAGGGTTGTCGCTAGTTGATTCAAAGATTGATTTGATGTTAGCCGAATATCTTCATCTGCCACTCTGGCGGCATAATCAGAAAGTTTATAGAAAGATTTATAGATGGAGAAATAAAGATTCAGAGCGGAATAAAATAGTTCTGAATTCTTAGAGAGTTTTCCCTGAAAGTTTTTAAGCATATCGATTTGAGCTGAAATAGATTCTTTTTCTTTCTGCCAATCATCTACAGATTTGTAAATGATTGTATTATCCCATTTGTATTTTTCAGGAACGTCTTTGCGTTCTTTAGTTTGTGCTTTTGTAATTTTTGCAGCCATTAAAACCACCAATATTATTATTACTAGTTGAATTATTTTTTTCATAAATACTCCTAAAATTAGCGGGTAAAATTAAGATTTAATAGTTTATTAAACCTACCCAAAATTTTTCTTCAAAGAAAAAAAAGAGGCGTCAATAAGACGCCTCTCCAAACCAAAATGTTATTACAATTTATTCTTTTTTTGCTCTCAGCGAATCCCAAATTGTATAACCGCAAAGAAGAACGAACATTACAAATGATAATATTTCTGCCATATTGGATTCTGCCCATTCTGCATTTACATAATTTGCACCTGTTGAGCGGATGATTACACTAACAACTCCCATTAAAGCTCCACCCGCAATAAATCCAGATGCAATCAACGTTCCTCTCTCTCTTCTTGCATTGTTAAGCGATTCATCCTTGCTTCTTGTAGAAACATAATGAGAAATTAATCCGCCGATTAACAATGGAGTGTTAATTTCCTGCGGCAAATACATTCCAAGAGCAAATGCAAGAACAGGAACATTTATCATAACTAAAATTAATGAGATGATTGCACCGGCGATATACAGCGGCCATGGTGCCGGCTGATTAGACATAAGCGGTTGAATAATTGCAGCCATTGCATTCGCCTGCGGTGCGGGCAACCCATTTTCTCCGGTAAATCCATAAATATTGTTCAATAAAGAGATAATCCAGACAACCGTTGCTGCAGAAATTACAGCACCAACAAATTTCCATTTCTCCTGCTT
>DAIEQP010000252.1 GCA_027347805.1 Ignavibacteria bacterium
TTTGGAGTTTATTACCAATGTCTAAAAATTTCCCCTCCGATCCTTCTGAAAAATTGTGAACCCGACCACTGAATTGTTCTAATTTCTCTGCAAAATTTATGAGGTTGAGTGTATCCATTTCCAACAAATTACTTCTCCTCATTGCGTTTTCTAAAGTAGCAGACAGATTTTGCAACTAATCAACTGCTGGTAAGTTAGGACCTTCTGTGGTGCTATTATCGTAGCTAATCTTTATTAGTTCTTTATAAATGTTTCGAGTGGACAAAAGTTGTTTCAAATGATTAAAAATGAATTAAACTATCGTCGATTGAAATTATCCCCGGTTCCTTTATTAAATATGAGTTGTTTTCTTATTGGCAGAACTAAGAAGTGCAGCTTTAATCATCATTGGCATGTACTTCTTCAAGTTTCTATTGACGTTATACAGGTTGTAAATAGGAAGGTAACCTTACTTTGTAAAAAATAATTTTACAAAGTAAGGTTTTTATTTTCCCCCAGTTCACATCTAAAGTTCTTACATTAAAATTCGATCAAAATATTTTACAAATAAAACAAAACATTTACAGTTAATGAATTAGTAACCAATCAAATCCTAAACGAAATACTATTATTTTTTGAGTGACTACAAATCCGTTGCAGGCAATGGTATGCCCACTTCAACTAAAGTAATTTCGTTTTCAATTCTATCTACCCTAAAGTAACCTTTTATCATTCTGGTAATTTTATCAATTAATGTCATCCCAAGTCCAAGACCCTCATAAAAATCTTTATCTTCAACAAGTTGCTCAAATGAGTTCACTCTTTTCAATACTCTTGCAGGAATTTCCGGTCCATGGTTATAAATCTGAATTAAATAATGAGAATTAGAGACAAACCCTTTTATAGTAATCTTGGAATTACTAGGTGAATATTTTAAAGCGTTTTCAATTAATTCCCTGAAAAGGGTTAAAAAATACTTTTCATAAAGTACTACTTCACAATTTTCAATTTTAAGATCGATCTCTTTTTCTCTATTAAAATCCAGTAGAAGAGGATTCAAGTCGTGTTCCACTACCCTTTCATCAATTGAGTATCTTTGAAATATCTCATGCCCTCTGTTATCCTTTTCAAGTGAAAGCAGTTCCGAAAGAGCTAAGAATTTTTCGATTCGCCTTTGTAAGCGCTGTCCCGAGTTCTTAATCATTTTCAGCATACTTCTAACTTCCTCTTTGGGAAGAGTATCAAGATCTTCTGCCAGCAAATCGGAAAAACCAATAATGCCTACAAGCGGCGTTCTCATTTCATGAGGAATTTTTCTGATCAAAGTATTTTTGAATTCTTCTAATTCTTCACGTTCAATATCTTTTTTATGCAGGCGTGTATGAACTGCATTAAGAATTTCATTTATATTAATCGGTTTAACAAGGTAATCATCTGCGCCAAGCGACATACCGCTTCTAAAATCCTGCATTTCAGCTTTAGCAGATAAAAATATGAATGGAATTTTTTTTGTTTCCGGGTATTCTTTCAGTTTCTTAAAAAAATCCAAACCATTAAGGTTCGGCATTTTTATGTCGCTCAAAATTATATCAGGTTGATGTTTAAGTGCTTTTTCAGTTCCCTCTAATCCGTCACGCGCAGAAAAGACTTCAAATTTTTCCGATTCAAACAATTCAACAAGATTCGTTCGAATCTCTCTCTCATCTTCAACAACCAGGATACTACTCAAGATTATACTCCATAATTGCTTGTGTTAATAATCGTATTTAAATACCAGATTTATAATCTAATTGTTGCAAAGGGGCAATAATTGTTCCGAAAGTAAAATTCATAACTGTTAAAATTTAGATATGTGTTTGCCTTAAACGTGCAGCATATCTTTTACTTATATTAAACGGTTCTTTCACTTCCCGTAAATACATCAAGTAAGATGCATTATGCCATTTCTCAATTTTCGAAATATATTCCGTATTAATAATTGTAGAGCGATGAATTCTAAGAAATTGTTCTGATGGTAAAACTTCTTCCCAGGAATTTACCGATTTTCTAACCAGCACAGATTTTCCGTTTTGCATCCAGATTGAAGTGTATTGTCTTTCGGCACTGATATAAATG
This sequence comes from Ignavibacteria bacterium, assembly GCA_027347805.1. Taxonomy (GTDB): domain Bacteria; phylum Bacteroidota; class Ignavibacteria; order Ignavibacteriales; family Melioribacteraceae; genus Stygiobacter. The sequence continues at coordinate 2,095 of DAIEQP010000252.1, forward strand.
ATGTCTGCAACTTTGAAAAACTTTGGAGTGCCATTTATATTGAGCAAAAGTTTACTCGAATAATCCAGCTTTTTCTGTTTTTGATTTTCATTTATAGAATTTTCGATTTCCGCAATCAATGTTGTTCTTTTTTTGAGTCTCATATTTATTGCGGATAGAAGCTCGTCAGCGGTAAATGGTTTGAAAATATAATCGTCGGCACCAAGCTGCATGCCTTTTCTTACATCCTGGCGTTCCACTTTTGCAGTAACAAAAATAAAAGGAATTGTCTTTGTCAATTTATCCTTTTGTATTTCAGCTAAAACTGCATAGCCATCCATTTCAGGCATCAATATATCACATAAAACAAGAGAAGGATTTTCTTTTTTAATTGCATCAATACCTTCTCTGCCGTTTTTTGCAGTTACAACTTCATAGTTTTCTTCTTTTAGTAAAGTTTCGATATCCCGAAGAATTTCTTTATCATCTTCAATTACTACTAGTTTTATTTTTGACACTTGCCCACCATTTTATTGAATGTAAGTTTAAGATTTATAAAATAATCTAAATCATTCTCTTTAAAAGAACAATCAACTCAAACTGGGATTTTTACAATGAACTGGGTGCCTTTCCCCTGTTCAGAAACATACTGAATTTCACCCTTATGAAGCTCAACTGCCTTTTTAACAATTGATAAACCCAATCCGCTGCCGGGTATATCGATAGCATTCTTCGCTCTAAAGAATGGTTCAAAAAGTTTATCGGAGACATCTTCTCCAAACCCAATTCCATTATCTTTCACAGTAAAGTTGATTTGTCCTCCCAATACAGTAACAATTACTTCAATCTTCCCGCCTTCAGGTGAATATTTAAAGGCATTGGAAAGTAGATTCATTAAAATATAACGCAGCAACTTTTTATCTAATAAAAATTTGGTTTTTTCAGTTTTATATGAGAGAATCACTTCATGATTTTCTTTTTTATAAACACTTTCTTCTTCTATTATAGATTCAATAGTGTCTTTAAGATTTAATTCTATCGGTTCACAACTTATCTTTCCCGCATCAGCTCTGTTAATAGTTAAAACATCGTCAAGGAGTTTTGTAAGATTTACTATAGATTGTTGAATAGAATTTATCTGATGGCTTAGCTTAAGATCAGGAATTTCTTTTAAGTATCTCTGCAATAAATCTACAGAAAGCTGAATGCTCATCAAAGGAGTTCTAAATTCATGAGATACGGTTGAGATAAACCTGCTTTTTAATTCATTCATTTCTTTTTCATTCACGAGCGAATGTTGAAGCAATAATTCATATTCTTTCTGTTTTTGAATTTCTTCCATTAAACGCGCGTTCACATTATCAAGCTGCTTTGTCCTTTGCTTAACAATTTCTTCCAGTTTATTTTTATATTGTTCTAGTTCTATTCGTGCATTTGTTATATCTGTAACGTCCTGGATTGTGCCAATCATATTTATTGGATTTTTATTTTCATCAAATTCAACTTCACCAGATCCATGAACCCATCTTTCAGCTCCATCACTTATTCTTATTATCTTGTATTCTTTATCGAATCTTCCATTTATAAACACATCATTTAACAGATAGTCGTTCATTATACCTTGCCAATCAGGGTGAATGATTACAATCCATCCTTCAACCGATTTTACATACTTTTCTTCAATCCCAAAAATCTCATTCAGCGCATCAGAGCTTTGCCAATGTCCAGATTTCATATCAAGGAAATAGCTTCCAATTCTAGCAACTTTCTGAGATTCTCTTAATAATCTTTCACTTTGTTTCAGTTTGTATTGAATTTCATACTGATCAGTAACGTCTGAAAATACAAGAACAGCTCCAATTATTTTCCCATCCCTCATTTTAATTGGAGCAGCACTATCTGCTATCTGTCTTTCGGATCCATTTTTTGCAATAAGAGCAGTATGATTAGCCAAACCAACAATCACGCCTTCATTTATAACGCGCCAAATTGGGTTTGCAGCGATTTCTCTGGTTTCCGAATTAATAATGTTGAAAACTTTTTGCAGCGGCTGGCCTATTGCATCAGAATTATTCCAGCCAGTTAATTTCTCCGCAACCGGGTTCAAATGAGTAACGGTTCCATTGATATCTGTTGATATTACACCATCTCCGATTGAGTTTAATGTTACAGCAAGTTTTTCTTCGCGTAACAGAATTGCTTCTTCGTTTTTAATTCTTTCAGTTATATCAGTAAATATTGTTGCAAATCCATTGTTACTCCACGGTGCAACAGAAATTTCAAAATGTCTATCCATCGGCGGAAAATACGTTTGAATCAAAATCGGCTTTTCTAAAATTGCAACGGATGAATATTCACTAAGGTAGGGAGGTACATCAACTCCATATGCATCGGTTGCAAGCTTTCCTACAACGTTTTCTCTTTTAATTTTGAT
>DAIEQP010000047.1 GCA_027347805.1 Ignavibacteria bacterium
AAATTTTGTTTGAATTGGCAAAAGGGATGTGCTTATTGCATAACCGAAAATTGTTAACGGAAGTAAACCAAGTTTAATAGCATATGAATAATGTGAATATGTTCCTTCGATCATTCCAAATGCGAAATATCTTTCAAACAACGTAACTATGCTTGGCAGCAATAAATTAATAAAGACGAGTGATATAGAAATTATCCAGGGAAAAATTTCTAGTGATGTTTCCTGATTTCCTTTTTCATAATTTTTAGATGACAATACAAATTGAAAAATATAAAATAGTATTGTGCCGATAAGCAAACCGGCAGGAATTGAAATTATTCCTAATTCAGTAGAAAGGAAAATTAAACCTATAATAGAAAAACCATTTAGAAAAATTGTCAATCCGCCAGGAATTGAAATTTTCCCCTTTAGTTGTAAAACAGCCGAAAGAATTCCACATGGAATTACTATAGAAAAAAGAATCAGTAAAAGTTTTACAGAATTTCCAAATACATTTATTGCAAGATATTTTGTTCCTAAAAGATGCGGAAGAATCCAATCAACGAAAGGGAAAGAAATAAAGGAAATTGTAACTCCTGCAAAGATCACATATACACTTATCTTCTTAAGACTTTTCTCATACGATTTTCCTGAACGTCCCGGCTGCGATAAATATGAAAGCGTTGCGGAAATAATAGCAGTGTTAGCTGCGATTGAAAGGTCAAATAGAATCAGAGTTGTTAAATATGCATCTGTGGAAGAATTTGCACCAAATTTTGACGCCATCAAAATCTCTCGGATAAATCCGGCTATTCTTCCTAAAAGTGCTAAACTGCTTAATCCAATTAATCCTGGGAGCCATTTTTTAATCATGATTTGACTCTATAAATAGATAGATACAACTCCTCGGTTTTTTTTACCATCGATACAACATTAAATTCTTCATTTACTTTTTTGAATCCCTCATTAACCACATACTTGCGAAGATCACCATCATCGATCATTCTATTTATTGCATCAGCAAGTTTTTCAGAATCCCTTGGGGGAACTAGAATTCCTGTTTTACCTGATTCGATAATTTCAGAAATTCCATTTACGCCTGTGGCTATAATCGGTTTTTTTGCAGCCATTGCTTCAAGCAAAACAAGAGGCAACCCTTCCCACAAGGATGGGAGAACAAAAATATCGAACTGTTTTAAAATTGCAGGAATATCGTTTTGATTACCTAGAAAAGTAAAATAATTTTCAACGCCTGCGGATTTAGTTAGCTGACTAAGTTCATTTCTTATTTCGCCGTCACCTGCAATAACAAATCTTACATTTGGATGAACATCTAATATTTTTCCTGCACTCTTAATTAGAAATTCATAACCTTTTTGTGTGTGAAGTCTGCCTACTGATCCAACTATAATATTTTCTTTTTGATCAGCAGGAATATTTTCTGATGCAAATTGCTCAATATTAATTCCGTTTTTGATTATAGCCGACTTATCTTTTTTAAGAACTCCATTCCTCAAACCAAGATCAAAATCATTTTTGGCAACACAAATTATTCGGTCTGTTAAGGGAAGGAGTGCCCGATCGATAAATCTAAAAATATATTTTGAAAGATTTTTCTCGAAGTTCAGGTAATGTATTCCATGATAAGTATGAACAACACCTTTCTTTTTTTGCATTAATGAACAGATTCGACTGTAAAAACCTGCTGTGCCCCCGTGTGAGTGAATAATAAAGGGATCTACATTACGGATAATCTTTACAAGTGCAAAAAAAGATTTTAAACTCGGCCGGTTTGAAATTTTAATTGGATGTACCGGAATATTGATTTTGGTCAATTCATCAACAAGAAAACCTTTTTCTTCGCATGCTACTTCAACAGAAAATTTAGATTTATCTATGTTTTGCGCCAGCAATAAAAGATGTTTCTGACCTCCTCCCATTGAAGCGTCATCAATTATCAAAAGAATTTTGATTTTATCAGCCAATTTTTTTCCCGGATATTTTCAAATATAATCTCAAAACAATTTGCTCAAATTTACTATTGTGTTTTGTGTAATAATAAATTTGGCTTTTTCTATACATCTGATCAAGAAACTTTTTCTTTGGGCCAGCAGCACTTCCTCCTCTCAAATGTATAAGTGAAACCGCTGGAAAGTACATTATTTTATACCCGGAATCGCTTACCCGTTTGCATAATTCCTTATCCTCAAAATACATGAAAAATGATTCATCAAATCCATTGATGGATAGAAATAAATCTTTCTTAATAAACAAAGCAGCGCCGGTAACCCATTGAGCAAATTGCTTTGCTGAATATTTTTTTTCAAAGTATCCGGTAATAGTTTTACTTTTTTTATCGACTAATCTGTATAAAATTTTATCAACCAATTCTACCATCAATGTGGGAAAGTTGCCAAAAGACAACTGAAGCGATTTGTCGGGATTTAAAATCTTTGGACCAATAATTCCAATACCAGGATTATTTGTGAACTCTTTTTCAATTTCTTCAAGATAAGATTCTGTTGTAACGGTATCATTATTCAGGAATAAAAGAATATCGCCGGCTGCTTTTTTAGCCGCCAGATTATTAGCAGGTCCAAAACCTAAATTACTTTCAAGCCGGATTAGTTTAATATTTTGAATATGACTTATTGAATTTTCCCAGCCCGAGTCGGTGGATCCATTATCAACCAAAATAATCTCATGTTCACTAGGATGATATTTCCTGAAGGACTCAATTGCTTCCTTTGTGAAATGAAAATTATTGTATTGAAGTATTATTACGGATATCATATTCCCGGCAAGTAAATTATTGGGTGTAAAAATAATCAAAAGTGATCAACTTCTTCTCTCATCTGGCAGCAACTGCTATTTTTATATCTATTTCTATTTTCTTAATATCGCAATGAATATTGATCAACATTTCCAATTTATGAAATGATTGCAAACAAAAAATCCTGGTATTCAATTAAAATATCTTCAGATTTGATATTGCTCAATCTGATATTCCTTTTGTCGGCTGTGCTTGCCCAGTCATGGACAACACTTGTCAACAGAAGATATATGTTTTTCTTACTTTTTACTCTTAACGTGTTATGGTATTTTTCATCCAAGATAACAGATCTTTATGATATATTAAATTTTCATTCATTATCTAATCAAGTATTAATTGTTCTTAAAAATGTAACCATGCAGGCAATCGTTTCAATCTTTTTCCTTTTTGCTTTGAAGGAAAATTTATTTACAAGAAATTTTATTGTCTACAATTTTCTTTTCTTAAATATAGGTGTGTTAGTTAGAATCCTGATTTTGAAAGCTGTCCAGAAAAAACTGCTGACAAAAGAAAATTACTTAAAGAACTTAATTGTTATCGGAACAAATAATGCAGGAAAAGATTTTTATGAATTAATTCAGGAACATCCTGAATTTGGTTACAAAATTGTTGGTTTTGTAACCGATGCAGATAATGACTGGAAACTGAAAAAAATTGGTGAGTTAGCCGATCTCGATTCAATTATTCAATATCACAACGCTGATGAAGTTGTTGTTTCTATTTCAAATGCTTCAAGCGAAAAGCTTAATGAGATAGTTGCTGTTTGTAATAAAAATGCGGTGCGCATACATATCCTTCCTGATTATTATCAGTTTCTCTCTAAAAAATTTCTAGTAAGTGTAATTGGAAATTTCCCAATCATAACAATTAGAAATGAACCTTTGGGTGAAATGCAATGGAGATTTGTGAAAAGAACATTTGACCTCATTTTTTCATTACTAATTTCAATTTTGTTTTTATCATGGATTGTCCCGCTTATCGCAATTGCAATAAAATTATCTTCAGCAGGGCCTGTGTTTTTTATTCAGGATAGGATTGGGTTGAAGAATGAGAAATTCAGATGCTATAAATTTCGAACGATGAGAACAATTAAAAACGGAGAAAAGAAATTTATGCCGGCGGTTGAGGGAGATCCAAGAATTACTAAGTTGGGAAGTTTCTTAAGAAAGTCCAACCTGGATGAATTACCTCAATTCTGTAATGTTTTAAAAGGTGAAATGTCTGTTGTAGGCCCAAGGCCGCATGCAATTGCTTATCATGAAGAATATGTAAAATATTTTGTGGCAATTAAACTGCGTCATATTGTAAAACCAGGATTAACAGGGTGGGCACAAGTTAATGGACTCCGTGGTGATGTGAGCGGCGAAGAGGAAAATAAGAAACGAACAATTAAAAGAATTGAATATGATTTATGGTATATCGAAAACTGGAGTTTCAGTCTCGACCTCCAAATTATTCTTTTGACTGTCTGGCAAATGCTTTCTAGAAATACGAAAGCACACTGATTTATGCGTTTAATTTTTTATTGTGGAAATTTTTAAGCGCAATACTAAAACCAAGAGTAAACCACACAACTGTAATAATTTCATGATCACCGAAATTCCATTCTGTTAAACCAGCAACAAGGAATGAAACAAACAATCCTGCGGCTCCAAGAGCAAATGAACCTGAGAAAATCTCATTTTTCAATTGAATATAATTGGTGATGTGAATTAATAGAATTTTATAAAACAAAAATAACACAGCAGCAAATCCAAGTATTCCAAGCGTAACAAGTATGTGAATAAAATTATTGTGCATATGCCCCTGAATTTCTTTATCGTAATCATGCTTATAAAGTTTGTATAACCATGCTAAATCTATATCGCCAACCCCGCAAACCGGATGATCTAAAAATATTTTCAAACCCGCGCTCCACAAAGCCAGTCGTGTTATATTTGATGGGTTGTAAGGATCGAATGAACTG
>DAIEQP010000272.1 GCA_027347805.1 Ignavibacteria bacterium
TTGGAGAATATGATGTCCGTATAAAAATTAAAACAGTTGGAGTATGCGGATCAGATGTTCATTATTATACCACAGGAAGAATAGGAAATCAGATTGTTGAATTCCCCTTTATTATTGGCCATGAAGCTGCTGGCATAATTGAAAGCATCGGTAACAAAGTTACACATGTTAAAGTAGGTCAGAGAATTGCTATTGATCCTACTTTTGGTTGTGGTAAATGCGATCAGTGTTTATCCGGCAGGGAACATACATGCAGAAAACTTTTATTCCTCGGATGCCCAAAGCAACTTGATGGTTCACTCAGTCAGTTTATTGTTATAAATGAAAAATGCTGTTATCCGATAATTGATTCCATGACATTTGAGCAGGCAACATTATCTGAACCTTTAGCAATCGGAGTTTATTCTGTTGAGAGAGCAAAACTATCTGGCAATGCAAATGTTGGTATACTTGGGCTAGGTCCAATTGGTATGTCGGTTTTTCATGTGCTTAAAACACATAACATTAATAATGTTTTTGCTACAGATAAACTGAATTACCGGTTAGAACATGCTAAACACTTAAACCCCAAATGGGTTGGTAATCCAGATAATCAGAATATTGTAAAAGAAATTCTAAACATTGAGCCGCTGCAGCTGGATTGTGTTTTTGAATGCAGTGGTGATCCTAAAGCAATACATCAGGCAATTGAACTTCTGAAACCGGGTGGAAATCTTGTTATTGTTGGGATTACAGAGGTAGATGAAATTTCTTTACCTATTCATGAACTGCGAAGAAAAGAAATTACGATCATAAATATCCGAAGACAGGTTCACTGCACGCAGAAAGCGATTGATCTGCTTGCAAGCAAAAAGATTAATATGGATTCAATGGTTACACATAATTTTTCAATTGAAGAAACTCAAAAAGCATTTGATCTGGTTTCGAGTTATAAGGATGGTGTAATGAAAGCTATGATTCAGGTCGACTAAAAATTTTAATTTTTCGAGAAATAGTATGTCTGAAGAATTAGTAATTGGTGTTGATTGCAGTACAACAAGTTCTAAGGCAATTGTTTTTAACAAAGCTGGTGAAATAATCTGCAGTTCATCTGAGCCGATCAAATTGTTTTCGCCAAAGGAAAATTATTATGAGCAGAATGCAGAAGATTGGTGGACTTCGGTTATCACATCATTAAAAAAAATAACAACTCAAATTAATCCTGAAAAAATTAAAGCATTAGCAATAGCTAACCAGCGGGAAACTTTTACTATTCTCGATGAATCAGGCAATTGTATCAGACCGGCAATTATTTGGCTTGATGAAAGATGCAAGGATGAAGTTGAACCATTCTCTGTTAAAATTGGGAAGAAAAAAATACATAGCATAACCGGTAAGCCAGTTGATTATGCTCCTGTTGTTTATCGTCTGGCATGGCTCAAAAAACATGAGAAAGAGCAGTATAAAAAAATATCAATGGTTGCAGATGTTCATACATACATAACATGGAAATTAACAGGAAAGTTTAAAACAAGCTGGTCCAGCGCCGATCCGCTTGGAATGTTCGATCTAAAAAATAAAAAGTGGTCTCAGGTAATTCTTAAAGAACTGAGGTTGAAAAATGAACAGCTTCCGGAAACTTTTTCTCCTGGAACCATTCTTGGAAAAATTTCTGATGAAGCATCACAATTAACAGGATTAAATCGAAAAACGTTGGTTGTTGCAGGCGGTGGAGATGGACAATCAGCTGGACTTGGAGCAAATGTTCTTAAATCAAATATTGCTTATTTGAATTTAGGTACTGCTGTTGTTGCAGGAATCTACGGATCGTATTATAAAACAAGTAATGCTTTTAGAACAATCGGAAGCTGCACTAGCGGTGGTTATTATTTTGAGACTAGTTTGAGAGCGGGAACATTTGCAATTGACTGGTTTATCAAAAATATTTTAAAAATTGATTCAGTAATTTATAGAAATATTTATAATAAACTGGACGAGGAAGCTCAAAATATTCCGCTTGGTTCCGGTGGATTAAAATACCTTCCTTATATATGCGGTGTAATGAACCCATACTGGGATATTGATGCTCGTGGTTCATTTATTGGAATTACTTCTTCACACACTCGAGGACATTTTTACAGGTCGATTCTTGAAGGTATTGCATTTGAGCAGTTATTTGCTCTTGAAGAAACAGAAAAGGCAGCCGAAATAAAAGTTAAAAGATTGGCTGCAATGGGTGGCGGGACTGTTAATGAACTGTGGCTGCGAATTATTGCTGACGTTACAGGAAGAGAAATAATAATTCCAGGTTGCAAAGAAGCTTCGGCTTTAGGTGCAGCTATTAATGCTGCTGTAGCTTCCGGCTTTTTTAAAGACCATGAAGCTGCTGCAAAATCTATGACAAGTATTGAAAGAGTGATTATGCCGGATAAAAAAAATCATAAAACATATCAGAAATATTTTACAGAATACAAAAAAATATATCGGTCCATTAAGAATTTGAAGGTCAATGATTGATTGAATCATCATCTTGCATAATCAATTTATTTTTTTGAAATTGCATCTGCAAATTTAAGGTGTAGTAATTGTTGAATAATCTACATTATCTAACCTCAATAAGGAATTTTAACTATCGCAAATTGATACCTC
>DAIEQP010000280.1 GCA_027347805.1 Ignavibacteria bacterium
TAACCAATTTTAATCAACTTCCAAACTTTTTGTGTATTTGCAACACATTTATCCCGCTTACAACTTTTCTTAAATAATTAATTATATATTAATTAAAATATTAATAGTAATACCGATAATAAAACGGTTTCAGAAGTAAACTCAGATCACAGCTTATATTTCTCCCTTGTTAGTTCACTTAACTGAAGCTCCGATAAAATTAATGCCATATAAATTTATGGAGGGTAACATGAGGGTTTCTGTTTCAAAAAAAATCATTGCCATTATTGCAGCGACACTATTTGTTTCGTTAACTCTAATGATTGTAATTCTAATTGTTAATCAACATTCTTCACAAATGGCTAGTATTGAAGATGAAGTAAACACTGTAAATGATGTTATGACTAAATCAATATCATTTGCAATGTCTCAGGGAACTACAGATATTCATCCAGTTATAGACGAATTCAAAAAAAATCAAACAATTATCGATCTCAGAATTTTACCAATAGATAAAATTACTCCCGGTTCCGAGGCAAAAATGGATGCTGAAGAAAAAATGGTTTTGAATAATAAGCAATCCTTTGAATCGAAAGAAGAATTTAGCGGTGTTCCAGTTTTCAGAAAAGTTCAGCCAATTCTCAGTAATGAATCATGTAAAAGTTGCCACGAAACTAATATAGGTGAACCTCTTGCAGTAGTTAGCATGCGCTACTCGCTTGTTAATGTCGAAAATCAAATAGCATCTCAACGCTGGTTAGCAATAGGACTAGTGCTAGGCACAATTATTTTAACACTCTTCATTTCATCTCAAATGATAAAGAAAATTATTTGTCAAAATCTTTCTAAAGTTACTAATGCAGCTAAAAGAATATCAACTGGAGAAGTTGATCTTGAACTTACAGCCAAGTATGATGATGAAATTGGAGATTTAGTAAAATCATTTTCATTTATGGCTAATTCAATAAAAGAGAAAGTAACTGTGGCTGAGCAATTGGCAAAAGGAAATTTAAATGTTGAGATTAATGTGATTTCAGATAAAGATGATTTATCAAAATCTTTGATTAGAGTTACTGATTCACTGAAAGGGTTAGCTAATGAAATTAATGAATTAAATGAAGCAGCTATTGAAGGTAATCTAAATAAAAGGGGTGATGCTAAAAAATTTAATGGCGTGTACAGTGAAATAATTAATGGTATGAACTATGTATTAGATGCAGTGGATAAACCGCTTGAAGAATCTAGAGATGTATTATTAGAAATTGCAAATGGTGACTTAACTGCCCGTATGAAAGGTAATTATAAAGGTGATTATACAATAATAAAAGAAAGCATCAATAATTTGGCTGATTCTTTTTCATCTGCACTTGAAAAGGTAAAAATAGCTATCGATGCGACAAATGGTGCAAGCAATGAAATTTCTGCCAGTGCAGAAGAAATGGCAGCAGGTGCCATGGAGCAGAGTTCACAAACAACTGAAGTTGCAGGAGCAGTTGAACAAGTTACAAAAACGATTATTAACACAACTAAAAACGCAACATCTGCATCTCTTGCAGCAAGAATTGCTGGGGAAATTGCAAAAGAAGGTGGAAGAGTTGTAGAAGAAACAATTCAAGGGATGAATCGTGTTGCAGATGTTGTAAGTAAAACAGCCGGGACAGTTAAAGAACTAGGTAAAAGCAGTGATCAAATTGGAGAAATAATTCAAGTGATCGATGATATTGCAGATCAAACAAATTTACTAGCTCTAAATGCCGCTATAGAAGCAGCACGCGCCGGTGAACAGGGAAGGGGTTTTGCTGTTGTTGCCGATGAAGTTCGTAAATTGGCTGAAAGAACTACAAAGGCTACAAAAGAAATTGCATCTATGATAAAAGATATTCAAAATGTTACGGGTGAAGCTGTTGTTTCAATGCTGGAAGGCACAAAAGAAGTTGAGAGAGGGAAAAAATTAGCAGATAAAGCAGGTGATTCATTAAATCAAATTATTAAAGGTTCGGAAGAAGTTGTTGACCTTGCAACTCAAGTTGCGGCTGCAAGTGAACAGCAAGCAGGTGCTGCTGAACAGATAAGTAGAAGTATTGAAGCTATAAGTAATGTTGCAAATGAAAGTGCTTCCGGTGTTCAACAAATAGCTAGAGCTTCTGAAAATCTAAATCTTTTAACGGATAACTTAAAAGAATTGATTTCTCACTTCAAACTGGATTATAAAGAGAAAAATGGCAGGTTAGATGAAGTTAAATCTTCACTCAAACTGAATGAATTTTATAATTAAAATTTCCCTTTATTTCAGGAATTGATATTGCGCATCAATTAATGGATAGAAATTCATTTCAATTTTTTGTTGATATTTAACTATTTGGTTAAGTATAGTGGTCTATCTTTCCCTGAAAAAATGTCCTATCCGTTAAATAACATTTTGGCCTTAGGTTTTTCAACTGAAACATTCCTATTAAACACAATTTTTTACATGATTGGATTATGACTATATTTAACAAAAATATTTTATAACTATAATAACTTTTTTATATGAAACTAAAATTTATTCTCTTTTTCTTCTTCTTTTCTATTTTGATCAACGCTCAATCATGGAAACTTGTATGGTCTGATGAGTTTGATGCTGCTGCAGTAAATCCATTTTACTGGACTTATGATATAGGCGGTAACGGATGGGGAAATAATGAATTGGAATACTATACAAACCGCGCAGATAATTCAAAAATAGAAAATGGAAATCTCCTGATAATTGCAAAGAAAGAATCATACGGCGGTAATGCTTATACCTCTGCAAGATTGAAAACACAGAATTTGCAGAATTTTACATATGGTAAAATTGAATCGAGAATGAAATTACCAATGGGAAAGGGAATATGGCCGGCATTCTGGATGCTTGGTAAAAGCATAACATCAATTGGATGGCCAAAATGCGGTGAGATTGATATTATGGAACATATCAACACCGAAATAAAAGTTTACGGAACAATGCATTGGGATAATAACGGCCATGCAAGTTATGGAGGAAGCACTGTTTGCCTGCCATCGGATTATCATGTCTATTCTCTTGAATGGAGTTCCACCTATTTGCGCTGGTTCGTTGATGGAAATAAATTTTGGGAAGGAAATATTACAAATGGAATAAATAGTACCGATGAATTTCAGCAGCCGTTTTTTATTATTCTGAATCTTGCTGTCGGCGGTAATTGGCCCGGTAACCCGGATGCAACTACAACCTTCCCTGATACAATGGCGGTGGATTATGTAAGAGTATATCAGCTATCGACAGGTATAAATGAAAAAAATATTGATCAAAGGCCGGCAAATTTTTTCCTTGAACAGAACTATCCTAATCCTTTCAATCCGGAAACAGTAATAAATTATCAATTGCCTGAACCAGGTTTTGTTTCTTTAAAGGTATTTGATGTGATGGGAAAAGAGGTTGCTACACTTGTAGACGAATATAAACAGGCCGGTCATTATAAATCTAGTTTTGCAATTAACAACCTGCCTCCGGATAAAAATTACAGGCAATTATCCTCAGGTGTTTATTTTTATCAATTAAGATCGGGCAATCATATTGTTACAAAGAAAATG